>JAKAPL010000030.1 GCA_021807105.1 Myxococcales bacterium
CCCCGTCGTGGCGGCCGCCTCTTCCCCGCCCGCCGCGAAGCCGGCCCCGGCGGCGACCCCCGCGGGCGAGGCGGTCGAGGTCGCCGCGTCGCCGCGGGCCCGGGGCGACGAGAACCCCCGCTGGCTCTTCGAGCTGCGCGGCGGCGGCGCGTCGCAGGCGCAGCTCGGGAGCGCCGGCTTCTCGGGGGGGATCGACGCGCGCTACTACGTGGTCCCACGAATCTCGCTCGGCCTGTCGGTCGACGCGATGGGGCTCGGCTTCGGGACGGCGTCCGGCTACCCGTCCGCGCAGGCGATCCACCCGATCTCCCGGGGATCGTACGGGATCGGCGTTCCGATCCTCGTCGAGGGGGTCTACGACCAGCCGCTCGGAGGACCGTTCCGGCTCTGCCTGGGCATCGGCGCCGGAGCCACCGACCTCGTGCTCTCGGGGTCGGAGCAGGCCGGGCCGACGGCGCTCCCGGCCAGCGGAGGCGGCGGCTTCTCGCCCGCGGCCGCCGCGCTCGCCGGCTTCTTCGCCCGGATCCCGAGCGGACGAATCGGCGTCGAGGTGCGCGCGACCGCGGCCCTGCCGGAGACCTCGCCCGGGGTCGTCCGCGGCGCGGTCCCCGGCGCGCTCCTCTGGGAGGTGGGTTATCAGCTCCTCGTCCTCTAGCGCGAGGAAGCGGCCGGCGCAGGCCGCGAAGGCCCGCAGCCGGGACGGCTCGGCCGCGAACCGGACCAGCTTCCAGGAGATCACCTGGCAGCGGTTCGACGAGCTGACGCGGCGGCTGGCCGCGCGCCTCTCCCGCCGGCCGCCCGACGCCGTGGTAGGCATCGCCAAGGGGGGAGTCTTCGTCGGGGGCGCGCTCGCCGGCCTCCTGTCGCGGGACTTCTATCCGGTGCGCATCTCGCGCCGCAGCCGCGATCGGGTCGTCCGGAGGCGACCGAAGGTCTTCGGCCGGATGCCCGCGGAGCTGTCGGGCAAGCGGGTCCTGATCGTCGACGACGTGGTCGCGAGCGGGGACACGCTCCAGCTCGCCTGCGACCGGGCGCGGGAGGCCGGGGCCGCCGAGGTCCAGTCGGCGGCGCTGGTGGCCCGCGAGGGAGGCCCACGGCCGGACTACTTCGCGCTGGAGACGGCCGATCTCGTGGTCTTCCCGTGGGACTACGACGTGATCGACGACGGGCGGTTCGAGACGGACCCGGGAGACATCGGGGTCTAGGAGGCGGGTGTGAAATGGGTGCCGTCGCGAGAAGGCCGAGACCGAAGCGAGACGGGCGCCCGGGAAGTGAGCAGCGAAGCGACGAGGCCGCCCGGCGTGAGCGAAGGGATCGACTTTCGCAGCAGGCGGCCATTTCACACCCGTCTCCTAGAGACCCCGCCCGCCCAACGAGAGCCCGTCTCCTTTTCGTGAGGCCCGGGGGCGGAGCCGATCGGCCCGGCGCGTGTATGAACCCCGCGTCGTTGCCCAAACCCGCTCCCCTCCCGATTCCCGTGGTCCGCAACGATCGAAGGAAAGCGCACAGAGACCCTCCGTTTGGAATCGGGGCCTCGGGAGGGGAGCGGGAGCGGGTCCGGGAATCGAGCGGCTGCGTCGAGAACGATGGGGGAGCTCCTCGGGGCCCCGGGTTGACGGCGAGGCGGCGTTTGCGCTCTTTTCGGGGCGGTGATGAAGGGGACCTCTTCTTCCAGCTCGGCGGTCCGGCGGGTCGTGATCGGCACCGCGGGGCACGTCGACCACGGCAAGACGGCGCTCGTCCGCGCGCTCACCGGAATCGACACCGATCGGCTCGCCGAGGAGAAACGGCGCGGCATCACGCTCGAGCTGGGCTTCGCGCATCTCCCGCTGCCCGGGGGGACGACGGCGGGCGTGGTCGACGTCCCTGGGCACGAGCGCTTCGTCCGGGCGATGGCCGCCGGCGCGGGGGGCTTCGACGTGGCGCTGCTCGTCGTGGCGGCCGACGAGGGGGTGATGCCCCAGACCCGGGAGCACGTCGCGATCTGCCGGCTCCTCGGGATCCAGTCGGGCGTCGTGGCGGTGACGAAGTCGGACCTCCTGCCGGCGCTCGGGCCGGCCCACCGATCCCTGCTCGCCGCCGACGTCGAGGCGCTCGTGGCCGGGACGTTCCTCGAGGACGCGCCGATCGTCGAAGTCTCCTCGATGACCGGCGGAGGGCTCGACGCGTTGCGGGAGGCGCTCGCCGCCGCCGCTTCGCGGGCCGCCCCCAGGCCGGAGGGCGGCCCCGCATGCCTGCCGATCGACCGGGCGTTCACGCTCAAGGGCTTCGGCACCGTCGTGACCGGCACCCTGATCTCGGGTACGCTCGAAGCGGGCGAGGCGGTGGAGCTCCTGCCGGGCGGACCGCGCGGCGCCCGCGTCCGCGGGCTCCAGACGCACGGCCGCGACAGGATCTCGGCGGCGGCCGGCCAGCGGACGGCGGTGAACCTGCCCGGGGTCCAGGTCGAGCAGCTCTCCCGGGGCATGGTCCTGGGGCGTCCCGGCGAGTTGATCGAGTCGACCCAGCTCGACGTGGAGGTGGAGGCCGTCGCGGGGGTCACGTTCTCCGCGCGCGAGAAGCTCCTCTGCCACGTCGGGACCACCGCCGTGCCGGCCACGGTCGTGCTCCTCGCCGGCCGCGACCTCCCCGCCGGCGAGCGCGGCTTCGCGCAGCTCCGGCTCGCGCGGCCGCTGGTCGCCCTGCCCGGCCAGCGCTTCGTGCTCCGTGGCTTCTCGGCGCGCCCGGGCGGCGCGGGGAGGACCCTCGGCGGCGGGATCGTCCTCGCGCCCGCGACCCGCAAGCGCCGCCCCGGCAGGCCCGAGTCCGCCGCCGGGCTCGCGGTCCTCTTGGGCGGCGAGCCCGCGGAGAAGATCGCCTGGCTCCTCGAGGACGCCGGCAGCGAGGGGCTCGACGCCGCCGATCTCTTCCGCCGGACCGCGCTCCCCGTGCGCACCCTCGAACGCGCCCTGGAGGCGCTCGGCGCGGCCGGCAAGGCCGTGCTCTTCGACCGGGAGCGGCGGGCCCACGTGGGCGGCGCGACGTTCGCGGCGCTCCGGACCCGGGCCGAAGGGCTCGTCCGGGCCTACCATGTCGAGAACCCTCTCGCCCCGGGGATGCCCAAGGAGGAGCTGCGGGAGCGGCTCGCGCGGGCGCTCGATGCCCGGCTGCTCGCGCGGGTCCTCGCGGCCGAGGCTGCCGCGGGCCAGCTCGTCACGGAGGGGGACGCGGTCCGCGCGCCCGAGCACGGGACCGCGGGCGCGGGGGGCGGCGCACGCGAGCAGATCCTCGCGCGGTTGGCTGCCAGCGCCCTGTCGCCGCCGACCACGGCCGAGCTCGCCCGCGCGATCGGCCTCCCCCTCGCTCGGACGCTCGAGCTGCTCAAGCTCCTCGCGGGCGAGCGGCGAATCCTGAAGGTGAAGGACGACCTCTACTTCGACGCCGCGGCCCTGGGGGCGTTGCGCGACCGGCTCATCGGGAAGCTCCGGGCCGAGGGGGCGATCACGACGCAGGAGTTCAAGGAGATGACGGGCGCGACCCGGAAGTTCAGCATCCCGCTCGGCGAGTACTTCGACCGGGAGAAGTTGACGCTGCGGCTGGGTGACAAGCGGGTCCTCCGGGGCGCGGAGCCGCGGCCCGCGGGAGGCGGAGGAACGTGACCGCCGTGGAGCGCCATTCCCCCTGCCCGCCGGAGGAGATCGACCGGATGGCCCCGTGCGGCACGACCCTGCGGCTCGCCGAGCTGTCGCTGCTCCATGATGTCGCCCGGGCGATCAACGAGGGGCGGGAGATCTCCGCCATCCTCGGCGAGGCGGCCGACCGGCTGGCGGCCCTCATCGACGCGAACAACTGCTTCGTGCTCCTCCTCGATCGGACGAGCGGAGAGCTGCGCGCCGTCGCGGCGAGCCGCGGCCATCCGCGGGAAGAGCTGGACGCCGTCCGGCTGCGGCCGGGGGAGTCGATCTCCACGGTCGCCGTGCGCGAGGGGCGCCCCATCGTCGTTCCCGACGCCCACGCCGATCCGCGCGTCAACCAGGATTGGCGCGAGAGACTCTCCCAGACTTCCCTGCTCGCGGTGCCGATGCTCCACCGCGGCCTGGCCGTCGGCTGCCTGACCTTCGACGACACCCGGCGCCGGCGGGAATTCAGCCAGGCGGAGATCGATCGGGTGCTCGCCGTGGCCAGCCAGCTCGCGGCGGCGGTCGAGAACGCTCGCCTCCACCAGGACCTCGAAGAGTCGTACGCGGAGCTGGAGACCGCGCAGGCGCGGCTCGACCAGCGCGAGCGGCTCGCGGCGCTGGGCGAGTTGGCCGCGGCGGTGGCCCACGAGGTGCGCAACCCCTTGGGCGCGATCTTCAACGCGACCGGAGAGCTCTCGCGGATCGTCGAGGGGCGGGGAGAGGCCGGGGTGCTCCTCTCCATCCTCGCGGAGGAAGCCGACCGCATCAACCGAATCATCGGCGACCTCCTCGACTTCGCCCGACCGCCCGATCTCGCGGTCGATCAGGTCCCGCTCGCCGCGACCATCCAAGACGCCGCGGCGGCGTCGACCGGGCAATCGAGCGTCTCGTTCACCCTGTCGATCGAGCCGGGCCTCGACCGGATCCGGATGGACCGGCGGCAGATCCGGCAGGCGCTGATCAACGTCTTCAACAACGCCGCTCAGGCGATGAGCAGGCGGGGCGAGATCCGGGTGGCCGTCCGCCGGGCCGGGGAAGGGCGCGTGGCCATCGAGATCGCGGACAATGGGCCGGGTGTTCCACCGGCCTTGCGGGAGCGGATCTTCGAGCCCTTCTTCACCACCAAGGCGTCGGGGACGGGTCTCGGCCTCGCGGTCGTCAAGCGCGTCGTCGAGGGCCACGGGGGCAGCGTCGAGGTGCGCGACGGCGCGCCCGGCGCGGTGTTCGTCCTGAACCTCCCCTTCGGAGGCGAGCCTTGAACCCGGAAGCCGGACCCCGCCGGACGCGGATCCTCGTCGTCGACGACCAGAAGAACGTGCGCGCGACGACCGCCCTCATCCTCGCCCACCGCGGTTATGAGGTCGCGGAGGCTGGCGGGGGCGATGAGGCCCTCTCCCTGCTGCCCGCCGGCGGCTTCGATCTCGTCCTGACCGACCTGCGGATGGAGCCGGTCGACGGCCTGGGCGTCTTGAAGCGGGCCGCCGAGCTGGCGCCGGGGATCCAGGTCGTGCTGATGACCGCGTACGGAACGATCGACGGGGCGGTCGAGGCGATGCGGCTCGGGGCCGCCGACTACGTGCAGAAGCCGTTCAAGCCCGAGGAGCTGCTCGTCCGCCTCGAGCGCGCGATCGAGCGCCGCCGGCTTATTCGCGAGGTCGGCGCCTGGGCGGGCGAGTTCCACGAGCGCTTCGGCGTGCACGCGATCATCGGCCATTCGCCGGCCATGCGGGATCTCCTCGTCAAGGTCGGGCGGGTCGCCGCTGGCGATGCCACCATCCTCGTCACCGGCGAGAGCGGAACCGGCAAGGAGCTGGTCGCCCGGGCCATCCACGCCGGCAGCCCGCGCGCCGCGCGCCCGTTCGTCGCGGTCAACTGCGCGGCGATCACCGAGACGCTGCTCGAGTCGGAGCTGTTCGGCCACGCCAAGGGTTCGTTTACCGGGGCCGTCAAGGCGCGCGTGGGCCTCTTCGAGGAGGCGGATGGAGGCAGCCTTCTCATCGACGAGATCGCCGAGACCTCCCCGGGGTTCCAGGCCAAGCTCCTCCGGGCGCTGCAGGAGAGCGAGATCCGGCGGGTGGGCGAGAGCGAGAACGTCCAGGTGGACGTGCGGGTCATCGCCGCCACCAACCGCGACTTGCGGCGCGAGGTCGCGGCGAAGCGCTTCCGCGAGGATCTCTTCTACCGGCTCAACGTCGTCCCTCTCCGGGTGCCGCCGCTGCGCGAGCGGACCGAGGACATCCCGCTGCTGGCGCGCCACTTCCTCGACCGCTACAACGCCCGCACGGGCTCCTCCCGCGTCCTGACCGACGCGGCCATCGGCCGGCTGATGACCCACTCGTTCCCCGGCAACGTCCGGGAGCTGGAGAACGCCGTCGAGCAGGCCGCGGCCCTGGCGGAGACCGATCGGCTCGGACCGGCCGACTTCCCCCTCGACGGCGTGGAGCCCCGGGAGCCCGCCACCGAGGAGAGCGGGCCGCTGGCTCTCGTCGTCGAGACGGCCGAGCGGAGGGCCATCGAGACGGCGCTCCGACGCCACCATGCCGATCTCCTTGCCGCCGGGCGCGACCTCGGCATCCACCCGACGACGCTCTGGCGGAAGATGAAGAAGCTCGGTCTCTCGACCCCCGGATCGCCGGACCGGGGATGAGGCAGCCCTGGCTCGACCACTTCAGAGGCTCTCGTGCCACGCGAAGGTCCAGCGACACTCCTTAGGCAGGGTAGAAGACAGGAGCCGTCTTGCAGCGATGCATTGCAAACCTGCAATGTCTGCTGCCATCCAAGGCAGGTAACTCGATCACGATGCCGCAACATCAATGGCTTAGGAGGTCATGACGCCATGGCATTCGTATTGCTTTACCCTGACAGCGAAGTGCAACACGTTTGACTGGAGCTGGTCCCCCCCCGCCACTCCGGTTGCGTGTTGCACTTCTTTTTATTCGGGGGCCCGTCCGGTGCTCGCCCTTCGGGCTCCGCTCCTCCGGGGGGCTTGCCCCCCCGATGGACGATTTGGGGGGATGCCCCCGCGCCCCGCGCGCTCGCCGGCAGAGCCGTCTCGCGCTTGATCTCGAATCGCGATCGGGTCAGGCGTCGCCGAGGGATGCCGCGTCCAGGTTCGCGAGCCGCCGGACGACGTACCGGCGATCGATCGCGATCTTCTCGCCCCGGCGTTCCGGCGCCTCGAAGAGGATGTCGGCGACCACCTCTTCCATGATGGCGCGCAATCCCCGCGCCCCCACCCCCTTGGCGACGGCGCAGTCGACGATCTCGCGAAGCGCGCCATCGGAGAACGAAAGCTCGATCCCGTCCACATCGAGCCGCTCGCGGTACTCCCGAACGAGCGAATCGGGCGGCTCGGTGAGGATGGTGCGCAACTCCTGCGCTCGCAGCGGCGTTAGCCCGACGACCACCGGCAACCGGCCGAGAAGCTCGGCGAGCATCCCGTACTCCAGCAGGTCGCGCTGCGAGATCTTCGGCCGTCCGCCCGCCCGCCCCTCCTTCGCGCCGAAGCCAACCGATCGACTCGCCGCACCGGCGTGCAGATCGGTGAAGGTCCCCGCGCAGATGAACAGGATGTCCGAGGTGTCGACCTGGACGAAGTCGTGCTTGTTCCAGTGCTGGGTGATGTTCAGGGGCACGAAGATCTCGCGCCCCTCGAGGAGCTTGAGGAGCGCCTGTTGGACCCCCTCGCCGCCGATGTCCCTCCCGCCGGCGCCGGTCCGCCCGCCCTGGGTGCGGCGCGCGATCTTGTCGATCTCGTCGACGAAGATGACGCCGCGCTCGGCCTCCTCGACGGAGTGGTCGGTCTTGAAGAGCAGCTCGGCGACCATCACCTCGATGTCCTTGCCGTAGTAACCGGCCTCCGTGTACTCGGTCGCGTCCACGACCGTGAAGGGCACCTCGAGAATCCGGGCGAGGTTGCGGGCGAGGTGGGTCTTGCCGCTTCCGGTCGGCCCGATCAGCAGGATGTTGCTCTTCTTCAGGATCGACCGGCGGTCGCGCCGGCGGACCGCGCAGCGCTTGACGTGGTTGTAGGCGGCGATCGCCACGGCCCGCTTGGCGCGCTCCTGGCCGATGACGTACCGGTCGAGCCGCTCGAAGATCTGCCGCGGCGTCAGAGAGGGAGCTGCGTTCGCTTTCGTGGCGACTCTCATGGTCAGGGAGAACCTTAGCCGTCTCGCGCCTGCCGCGCCAGGGGAGCTGGCCCCCTGCCGCCCCGGCTGGGTAGAATGGCCGCGCATGGAATCGACCGACAGGACACCCCGGCTCACGTCGCTCACCAGCGGCGGCGGCTGAGCCTGTAAGCTCTCGCCCAAGGACCTCGGCGAGGTCCTCGAGAAGCTGCCGCGCGGCGACGACCCCGCGCTCCTCTACGGCGCCCGCCTGGGCGACGACGCGGCGATCTATGCGCTCGCTCCGGGCGTCCACGTCGTGCAGACGGTCGACTTCTTCGGACCGCTCGTGGACGACCCCTTCGACTACGGCCGGATCGCCGCGGCGAACGCGGTCAGCGACGTCTACGCGCTCGGCGCGCGGCCGGTCATCGCGCTGAACCTCGTCTCCTTCCCGGCGAAGACGCTCCCGCTGTCGATCCTCGAAAGGATCCTCGCGGGCGGGGCCGCGACCTGCCGCGAGGCGGGGGTGACCATCGTCGGCGGCCACAGCATCGACGATCCAGAGCCCAAGTACGGCCTCGCGGTCACCGGCCTCGTCGACCCCGGCCGCGCGGTCCTCGCCTCGGGCGCCCGCCCTGGGGATCGGCTCCTGCTCGGGAAGGCGATCGGCACCGGCGTCGTCGCGAACGCCATCAAGAAGGGCGAGGCGCCGCCGGAGGTGGCCGTCGCGGCGGTGGATTCGATGACCCGCCTCAACCGCAGGGCATCGGAGGCGATGGTCCGCCACGGGGCCACCGCCTCCACCGACGTGACCGGCTTCGGCCTGCTCGGCCATCTCCACAACCTCCTCGTGGCCAGCGGCGCAGCGGCGCGGCTGCGCGCGGGCGACGTCCCGCTCCTCCCCGGCGCACGGCTGCTCGCGGAGGCGGGCCACGTGCCGGGAGGGACCCGGCGCAACCTCGCGGCGGCGCAGAGCTACACGACGTTCTCCCCCGCCCTGGACATGACGACCCGCCTCCTCCTCGCGGACGCGCAGACCTCGGGCGGCCTGCTCATGGCTTGCCCCACGGCCTCCTCGGCCGCCCTCGCCGAGGAGCTCGCGGCGGCCGGCTACACCGGGGCTCCGATCGGGGAGATCGTTCCAGGCGCCGCCGGCGCGATCACGGTCGTCTGACCACTCCGGTCGAGCCCCCGCGGGCGAGGCCGATCCCGTGGTCTGACCGGCCGCCTCCGCGAATCTCCCGCGACCCAAGGCTCCCCCGGCCCTCCGGACCACCGCCGGGAGGTCCGGGCGGGGCCTCACTCGCCGGGAAACATCTTCCCGGGATTGAGGATGCCGGCGGGATCGAAGACCGCCTTGAGCCGCCGCTGGAGGCCGACGAGCGCCTCGCCCTGCTCCAGCCCGAGGAACTCCTTCTTCGCGAGCCCGACGCCGTGCTCGCCGGTGATCGTCCCGCCGAGGCGGAGCGCCGCGCGCAGGATCTCGGCGACGGCCTCGTCGACTCGGGGGCGATCCTCGGGACGATCGAACAGGACGTTGGCGTGGAGGTTCCCGTCTCCCGCGTGACCATAACAAGCCACCGAGAGCGAAAATCGCCGGCCAATGGCCTGGACCTCGGCGGCCATCTCCGCGAGGCGCGAGCGAGGGACGACGACGTCCTCGGAGAGCTTCCGCGGATGGAGGCTCTTCAGGTCCACCGAGATACGGCGCCGCGTCTCCCAGAGGTCACGCCGCTGAGCCTCGTTCTGCGCGGCGACCACGTCCAGCGCCCCCGCCTCCATGCAGGCGGCCCCGATCCGCTCGATCTCCGCGGCGCAGCCCTCCGCCACGTACCCATCCACCTCGGCGAGCAGCGCCGCGCCGCACGCCTCCGGGAACCGGAACGGCGCCTTCGCCGCGCGGGTCGCGGCGATGGCCGTCTCGTCGATGAGCTCCAGCGCGCGCGGCAGGACCCCCGCGGCGAGGACCGCCGAGACGGCGCGGCTCGCGTCGACGGCGGCGCGGAAGAGGCAGAGCGCGGTCCGGACCTCGCGCGGCAGCGGCAGGAGCTTGGAGGTGATCTCCGTGACGACCGCGAGCATCCCCTCCGACCCGACGAGGAGCCCGGTGACATCAAAGCCCGCGACGCCCTTGATCGTCTGCTTCCCGGTATGGACGATCTCCCCGGAAGGCAGGACGGCGGTGAGGCCCAGGACGTACTCGCGCGTCACCCCGTACTTGAGCGCACGGGGGCCGCCCGCGTTCTCCGCGACGTTGCCTCCGAGCGTACAGGATGCGAGGGACGACGGATCGGGCGGATAGAAGAGGCCGGCGGCCTCGACCGCCCTCTGGAAGTCGCCCGTGATGACCCCCGCCTCCGCGCGGCCGACGAGGTCGTCGCGGCGGACTTCGACGATCCGGTCGAACCGGGTGAGATCGAGCGCGACCCCGCCGCGAACCGGGAGGCTCCCCCCGCTCTTCCCGGTGCGGGCGGCGGTCGGCGTGACGGGCATCGAGATCCGCGTGCACAGCTTCAGGATCGCGGCGACCTCGGCCGCGGTCCGCGGCCGCACGGCCACGGAGGGAACAAACTCGCCGAGGTCGGACTCGTCGCGACCGTAGGGCCGGAGCCGCTCGGCCTCGACGACGACGTTCTCGTCCCCGACGATCGCCCCGAGATCGGCGGCTAGCGGACTCCTCATGGAGCCTCCCCCGCTCCCGCGGCGACGGCCTGCGAGAAGCGAGCCCGCTCGGCCGCCGGGAAGCGGCCGGAGAACGCCTCCGCCGTCACCCTCGCCCGCCGCCTCGCCCGGCCGCGGCAGGTCAAGCAGGCCTGCTCGACGGCCAGCACGCAGCCGGCCCCCCGGGCGTCGATCGCCTCGCGCAGCCCCTCGGCGATCTGCCGCGCGAGGACCTCCTGGAGCACCAGCCGGTGGGCGAGCACATCCACGAGGCAGGCGAGACCCGAGAAACCGACCACCTGGCGGGCCGGCAGGTAGGCGACATGGGCGAGCCCCCGGTACGGGAGCATGTGGTGCGGGCACATCGAGTGAAAATCGATGCCCGTCACGCAGACGAGGCCCGCCCCCGGCGCCGCCAGCGGGGACCCCAGGGCCTCCCGGGGGGCTATCCCCTCGCCGTCGAGGAAGTCCGACGCCCACGTCTGCGCGACCCTCTCCGGGGTCCCCGCGAGCTCGCCCGTCAGCGATTGCCCCGCCGCCTCCAGGAACGCGGCGATCGCCCGGGCCATCGCCCGCCGATCCGGCCTACCCACCCCGGTAGACGACCGCATACCTTGGGGTCTCGAACAACCGCAGCTCGAAGAGCCCTGGAACGCGGGGAGAGAGCGCATCCCAGATCCACTCGGCGATCCGCTCGGCGGTGGGGTTCTCCAGGAAGTCGTTGACCATCTGGTGGTCACAGCGGGCGAGCACGTCGTCCCTGACGGTCCGCTCGAGATCCTCGAAGGGCATGACCATCCCCGTCTCCGGGTCGGGCTGCCCCTCCACCGTCACGATCAACCGGTAGTTATGCCCGTGCAGCCGAGCGCACGGGCCCTCGTGGACCGGCAGCCGATGGGCCGCGGAGAACTCGAACTCGACTTCCAGCCGCATCCGGCCGCCGGTCTGCCCGGGACAGACCCCGGGCAGCCAACTCTACCCGCCGCCGAACGGCGCCGCGCCGATGTAATCGCCGCCGTTCGCGTAGGGATCGAAGTTCCAGTAGTAGTAGATGCCCCGGAGGATATCGAGGAACTGACCCGCGCCCGCGCCGACGCTGATGCCGGTCGCCTTCTGCAACGCGGCGAGCCTCACGAGCTGGTAGCCGGTCGAGTAGTAGCTGGTCGTCCCGGCGTTGACGACCGTGAGGTCCGGGGAGCTCGGCACGTAGCGGACCGCGTAGTAGGTCGTCCCGTTCTGCGGATCGCTCACCTCCGCGTACCGATCCGGATCGCAGGTCGTCGCCGTCGGGTTGCTGGCGTCGATGCAGATGCCCGAGGCCCGCGCGTCCGTGCCGTCCGAACAGGTGAACGACCGCGGCGCGCAGACCGACTGGTCCTCGCACGAGTTCCCCGGCGAGCAGCCGCTCCCGTCCGCGCAGGTGGTCGGCCCCGCGGCCGGCGGCTTGCCATCCGAGCAGCTCATCTGCTGGATCTGGATCGCCTCGAACGTGTTGCCCTTGACCCCGATCCGGATCGACTGGATGAACCGCTGGTCGTCGAACGGCGCCGTCATCCAGATGGCGCCGAGATAGGCGGCGTACAGCTTCTCGAAGTAGACGGGCCCCGGGTCGAGCGTCCGGATGTCGTAACCCTGCTTCTGGAGGACCGCCGGGTCCAGCTCGAACTCGGCCGAGGAAGGATCGTTCGGGATGCAGAGCGACGAGCCCTGCGGGCACCACTCGTTGTATGGCGTGCCGAGCCCCTGCGGCGGCGGGGTCTGCTGGACGAGACCCTGCAGCGCCTTGCTGTTCCGGTAGATCGTCACCGGCGGGTGGTTCGGGTCCTGGGGATTGGCATGCCAGATCGCGACCTTCGGCGCCCAGTTCGGATCGTCCATGAGCAGCCCGCCGACCGCCCCCTCGATGTCGCTGAAGAAGAGGTCGTTCATGGAGAGGAGGAACGACAGCGGCTGGCTGTTGAGCTGGCCGACGATGTTGCTGTCGGGATCGGTCATCGCCTGGACGGCCATCATCTTGTCGATCCAGACGCCGATGACCGTCGGCTTCCAGAGGAATTGCTGGCCATACTCGTTCAGGTCGAACTGCGACAGGTCATACTTCGATCCCCGCCCGGGCAGCAGCGTGACCGAGGCGATCTGCCGCGAATCGGGGGTGTATCCGTCCTGACCGCAGAGGCCGTAGGAGGATGGGCAGTACACGCCGAACAGACTGGGGTCGGTCGTGCCGGCCGGGACGAACGACGAGTCGAGCAGGTAGGTGTCGGTCGTCGGCGTCTGCAGGATCTTGGTGAAGAAGTCCACGGTGTCGACCATCGCCGCCATCCGGTCGAGGCCGCACTGGACGCCTTGGATGTGGAGCATCGGGTTCTTCCGCCCGTTCTTGCCCTCCGGGCAGAGGAACTTCGGCTCGGTCCCGTCCATCTGCGCGTTCGTGTAGCGGGCGACGAACTCGTCGTTGAACGCCTGCTGGAAGATCGTGACGAGCACGTCGAAGTTTCGCTCCCAGAGGTGGCCCTGGTACGAGATCATGTTGTCGTAGACGTCGAAGTTCTCCTGGCCACGCTTGAAGTTGTTGAACAGGTAGTTCAGGTGGTAGAGCTGCACGAACCCGTTGACCTGCTCGAACGCGTCGGCGCCCTCGTCGAACCAGAGGCAGTGGGCCTCGCCCAGGTTGTAGAGGTCGCTGCAGAACCGGTACGGGACCATGAGCGCGCCGCTCAGCTCGCTCGCCGCCATCCCGTCGCGCGCCTCGGCCGTCGCCTCGTCGATCGAACCCGCCTGGCCCGTGAGATCCTGATAGTCCACCCAGCGCCGGGCGTGGATCATCTTCTGGATCCCCTGGGCGAGCGGCGTCTTCTTGCCTCCCGGGTCCTCCGACGAGAGGCCGTCGTTGATGAGCCACGGGTAGAACGTGTAGTGACGGTTGAACGGGACGAGCAGGGTGTCGTCCACCGTGTGGGTGAACGGCGTCTCCGAGCACTGCTGGCTGCCGAGCATGCAGCCGTTGCCCTGCTGCCCCTGGTTGGCCGGGACATTCGGGAGCTGCACGGGATCGAAGACCTCGACCTGGTTCGCGTACTGGAACATGTGGCAGGCGTGGTCGTACTTGCCGATCCCCTGGAAGTCGCTGTTGAACTTGGCGTTGTAGTCCATGATCGACGTGTACTGGTACTCGCGCAGCCCCTCCGCCAGGGTCTGCTCGGAGGGCGCCTGCATCCACTCGGGGGCGAGCACGTCCTCCTTCCCGGCGTTGGGATCGTTCGGGTTCGCGCTCACCGGCACGTCGCCCAGCTCCTGGTAGAGGAACTGGCCGGAGGTCAACGGTTGTCCCGGCGTGGGCGTCGACTTGTCGAGCGCGATCGTGTTCTCCTGGCGGATCGACCAGTAGGGATCGAAGTAGTTGAGGGCGTCGGTCGAGCCCGCGAAGTTATGGAACTGGCCGAAGGTGTGGCCGACCTCGTGGTTCGAGTAGCTGCGCCACAGGTTGCCGAGGATCTCGGCCCGGGCCAGCTCCCAGACGCAGGTCCGATACTGGGGCGACTGGCTCCCGATGGCGTTGCTCGCCGCGGACTGGGAGCCGGGCGTCGTCCAGAGCGAGGTGCAGGTGTTCGCCGGGGAGGGCGTGCGCGCGCCCGTCACCGGGTCCTTCGTGTAGAACTTCTGGTCGTAGTACTTCGCCAGGCGGACGGCGGTCGGCTCGATCTCGTCGTCGACGAGCGCGTGCCGGTCGTCCATCACCCGGAGGGCCTGCCGGTATTGCTGGTCCCACGTGCTCACCGGCGGCGGCGCGAGCATCTGCCCGAAGGAGACGCTCTGCGCGACCGCCTGCGGGACGTTGGCGAACGAGACGCCCCCGCTCTGGCCGCCATATTCCGATCCGCCCTGGCCTCCGTACTGCGCCAGATAGCCCTTGTAGACCTGGTCCGAGAGCGGCATCTGCAGGTTCGACCCGCCCTGGAGGTGGTTCACCGGGTCGGACGGCGCGGGCATGCTCATCACCCGCTGCCAGTTCTGGACCGTCCAGTCGTTCCCACCGGGATCACGGCGGTGGCTCTCGATCTGGTCGACGAGCTGCTGGATGCGCCGGTCGGCGGCGGTGGGCGTCTCGCCCGGCCGGGCGAAGAGTCGCGACATCTTGTCGGCCGCGAACGCCGGCTCGAACATCGGCGGGCCGTTGAACCCCGGATTCCCAGGCGTGGCGTAACCGCCCGTCTGCGACTGGATGTAGTCCTGGGTGATGTTGCCCTGGATGAGCGCCGAGACGGGCTCCCATCCCTCCATGATCGCGACCAGGTCCGCCCCGTAGCTCGCGAGGTTCTCGACCGCGCGCGCGTAGATGTAGGCGTGGGAGCTGATGATCTCGCCGGTGACCGGATCCATCGCCGGCTCGCCGATGCCGCCCGGCGACTCGATGTCGGGCTGCTGGACCCAGGAGAGCATGTGGTAGCGCAGATCGCCCATGACCGGATGGAGGGGCGAGGAGGTCCGCTGGGCGTCCGGCCGCGGGTCGCAGCCGTCCGGGTCGCCGAGGGTGGAGAAGTCGTAGGAGGCCGGGTTGAGCGGGTCGCTCTTGTCGACGAGGACGTTGCCGTTGGAGTCCTTCACCACCCGGGGTTGGACCGGGTTGTGGCACATCAGGAACATCCGCGGCACGACGTAGACCGGCACGTGGCCGATGCCCATGCAGTATTGCTTCGTCGGATCGCAGACCGAGCAGCTCCCCGCGGCCATGTCCGCCGAGGTGCAGATCGTGCCGTCGGCCTTCACGTAGGTCTCGTTCGCCCGGACGCCCTCGTAGCCGAAGTGGGTGGGGTCGAGGTAGCGCGTGTCGGGCGGGTACTCGAGGTAATCGAGCCCCTTCGTCCCCGAGTAGTCGACGGTGCCGTCCGTCTTGTAGACGATCTTCGTCGCGTCGGGCGCCGGGATCCCCGACGCGGTCATCCAGTCGGCGACGGTCAGGTAGGGGCAGCTCCCGCTCTTGCCCTGGCTGCCCACCTCGTTCTTCACGTCGTCGGTGGAGCAGACCGCCGCGCAGGCCGGCGTGTAGCTCTGCCCGCCCGCGAGCGCCGCCGAGAGCCCCTTGGCGTCCTGGGCGAGGACGGTGGGGCTGCACCCCGAGGCGTCGGCCTTGAGGCTGGGGCCGCCCCGCCGGGCCGCCGCGACCACGCCGCGCATGTCGTCGTCGTAGTCCTTGGCGAGCAGCTCGGCGTGGATCCACATCGGGTGGTGGGCCACGTCGTTGTAGTCGGGCCAGGCGTCGTTCGAGTAGTAGACGATGGGCTTGGGCACCCGGTCGTAGAGCGGCATCACGCACTCCGGCGCGCTGTCGATGTTGTTCGGATCGCAGGGCGTCTTGCCGTCGTTCGGGTCCACCTGGAAGTGGTCCTTGTTCCAGATGTGGTGCATGACCGCGAACTGGTTGGCCGCGAGGTTCGCCTCCTGCAGGCCGCGCTGCGGATCCCAGACGCTCCGCTCCTGCTGCCAGACCCCGAAGAGCGCCTCGTCCTGATCGTTGAAGACCTTGGGCGCGAAATCGTGGTTGGCGGGGATCTTCTTGAACGAGAGACGGACCTTGACCTCGCCGGGCCCGCAGTCCGACTCCGACGGGTTGAGCATCGCGGTGAAGTCGTAGCACTTGTTGATCGTCACGCCGTAGTACGCCGAGGCGGCGGTGTCGACCTCGGCCGTGTACGAGAGCTTGTTGACGATGCCGATGTAGCCCGGGGTGATCTCCGGCGCGTCCGTCGTCGGGTCGCCCTGGTCGGGGTAGTAGGCGACGGGGCTCACGATGGTCGAGGCCGGGTCGAACCCCTGCCCGAACATCCCGTAGCCCATGAAGTCGAAGGCGCCGAAGCCGTTGTTCGACCAGTCGACCCGGATGTACTGCCGCTCGTACCAGGGTCGATCGGTCGTGTTCTCCGTGATGACGTTCGTCTGCTCGCCGGTCGCCGGGTTGTATCCGCGCTGGACGTCGAAGTGGCTCAGGATGGCGTAGGCCGCGACGGGCTCGCCGAAGTAGGGGCTCTTCGAGGAGCCGACGATGTCCTGCTGGTCCACGGGGGTCGTCCCGTTCACGCTCGTCCCCGCGAGCCCGTTGCTGCCCTGGAGCGTCTGCGTGTAGGGGACCGTCTGGGCGCCGGCGATGTACTCGTAGTTCCGGTAGGCGATCAGCCAGTTCTCCTGGACGTCCCAGACGATCCGGTCGGGCGGAAACGAGGACTCGCCGACGAAGGTGAACTGGGTGGTCGGAGGGACGTCGACGACCGTCTGCAGGAACCACCAGGGGTTCCCGTCGGAGAAGATCGAGACGTCGATCTTGTCGGGCTGCGTCTCGTCGATGTCGCCGACGTCCTGCGCGCACCCGACCCCGCCCGCCGCCAGGGCGGCCAGCAGGACCACTCGCATCCTCTTCGTCATCACTACCTCCAAGAACGACGCCTCGAAGCTCGGGAAACGTCTCCAGCGCAACGAGGGGCGTACCTACCACGGAGCGCAGCGCCGCCGCAAGACTATCGGCCAGGCGGCCCGGCGCCTCGTCAGAGGCAGCGGCTCACGCCGGCCGGTAGACGCGCCAGTCAATCTCGGGGAAGACATTGTCCCGCCCCTCGACGTGCGCGAGCCACCCCTCGTCGAGGGCCCCCCGCCGGATCTGGTCGTGGAGCCGGTGGAGCCGGAGCACGTGCTCCTTCGTCCGCCGCACCGCGTAATCGACCATCGTCCCCGTCTTCATGATGAAGGCCCAGTCCGAGGACTGGGCGAGGAGCAGCTCCCGCGCCGCCTGGTTCAGGGCTCGCCGGGTCACGCCCGACGCCTCGGGGTAGTCGCGCGCGAGGCCGATCATCAGCTCCGCGCCCTTGTGCAGGTGGCGGTAGATCCAGTCGTTGGTCCCGTTGAGCCAGACCTCCGCGTAGCCCCCGGCGCCCCACGAGCAGAACGGGGGGGTCGCGAGCTGGTGCTCGGGCAGGGCGCGCAGCACGTCGGACGCCGACGAGAGCCGAAAGACGCTCTGATCGAAGGCGGCCTTGCGCACGAAGAAGTCGAGGAACTCGGGCCCCTCGAACCACCAGTGGCCGAACAGCTCGGCGTCGTACGGGGCGACGACGACCGGCGGCCTGCCCATCACCCCGCGCAGGTGCTCAATCTGCCGCTCCCGGTTGAACATGAAGTTGCCGGCGTGGGCCGCGGCCCGCTCCCGCGCGGCGCCCGGGTCGTAGGGCTCCTTGTGCGGCGTCTTGCCGGTGATCCGGTGGTACTTGAAGCCGACGTTCTTCCGCTCGCCGGTCGGCTGCACGTAGGGACGGACGTAATCGAGCGGCAGGTCGTAGCCGATGTCGCGGTAGAACTCGCGGTAGAGGGGATCACCGGGGTAGCCGTGCTCGGCGCTCCAGACCTGGAGCGACGATTCGGGATCGCGCCCGAAGGCGGCGACGCCTCCGGGGGTGACGACGGGCGCGTAGGCCCCGAAGCGAGGCCGCGGCGTCGCGTCCAGGATCCCGTGCGTGTCGACGAAGAAGTAGCGGATCCGCTCGTCCGCGAGGAACCGCTCGACGCCGGGGTAGAAGCCGCATTCGGGGAGCCAGATCCCGACCGGGTCGCGGCCGAAGACGCGCCGGTATTCCTGCGCCCCCACGGAGACCTGGGCGCGCACGGCCTCGGGGTGGAGCTGCAGGAGCGGCAGGAACCCGTGGGTCGCGCCGCAGCCGACGATCTCCAGGCACCCCGCCTCCTGGACGCGCCCGAACGCGCCGGCGAGATCGCGATGATAGCGATCGTGAAAGAGCGAGCGGGCCCGGTAGAGCCGATCCCGGTAGAAGCGCGCGGTCCCCGCGAAGGCCGGCTCGTTGCGCGTCCTGTGGACCTCCTTGTCGGCGAGCTCGCAGAGGCGATCGAGCCTGCGGGCGCAGCGGGAGATCAGCAGCTCGTCGCGCAGCATGGCGACGAGGGTCGGGGTGAGGGTCAGGGTGACGCGGCAGGGGATCCGCTCGTCCGCGATCCGGTCGAAGACCTCGAGCAGCGGCAGGTAGGTCTCGATGACCGCCTCGTAGAGCCAGTCCTCCTCGAGGAACTCCTCGTGCTCGGGGTGGCGCACGAACGGCAGGTGCGCGTGGAGCACGAGGACGACGTGGCCGAGCGGTTCCAGGACGCGCCTCGCCTACCGGCCGGAGCCCGAACGCAGGCCGCCCGCGTCCCGACCACCTCGCCCGGAGCCCTGCCCGCCGGCGATCCACGGACGGTCGGCGCCGGCGGGCACGCCGGGGAGCGACGATCCCCCCCGCCACGCCGAGCCGCCCAGATCGCGCTGGGCCGCCCCGGGCGCGGCGCGCGGCTCGAGCTCGCGGGGCCGCTCCCACTCGAAGGCGACGAAGCGGTCGAGGACGATCGGCGACGGAGCGTCCGGAGGCAGGAACACCACGCTGCTCGGCCTCCCCACGCGCCGCCGCCGCCCGTCGGCTCCCACGAAGTCGATCTCCGCGTGGTACGCCCGCGCCGGGGCCAATCCGTGGAGGTAGAACGACCGGCTCTCCAGCGCGAAGTCCACCTCCCGCACCACCTCCGGACCGGCGTGGACGCTGAGCACGGCCCGGGGAGAGACGAGCCCCTGCGCGGCCCGCTCCACGGTCGCGCCGGCGAAGTCCCAGTAGACGAACAGGGTGACGGGGTCCACGGGCAGCGCGACGAGGGCGTCGTCCCCATACCGATCGGGCAGCTCGCCCAGCCGTTCGTCGTAGACGGGGCGGGCGGGGGGCTCGGCGACCGGCGCGGCGGGCGTCGGGACCGTGCTCGTCCCCGGACGTGGCGCCGCCGGTCGCCCGGCGGGGTCGGGCGCGGCGGCCGCCTGCCTCGCCCGCGCCGAGTCCCCCTTCCTTCGCGGCCGAGGGGGAGCGGCCTCGAGCTTGCGGACCTCGGCCGCCGGCGGCTTCCCTCCCCCCTTCCCTCTCGCGCCCCCTTCCCCCTTCGCCGGCGCGACCCGGGCGAGGAGCGCCTTGACCGCCGCCGGATCCAGCCGGCGCCCCAGCGCGATCACGAGCTGCGACTTCGTCTTCAGCCGCGAGTAGCCCGCGCCGAGCTGCTTGCGGGCCATTTCCCGCAACGCCCGCAGGTTGAGCGACTTCAGCGCTTCGGTGAGATCGGACACGACGCACGCTCCCGGCCAGTCGGCCGCCCTCTATGTAGTCCCTTTGGCCCCGGAGGACAACCGGCCGATCACGCGCTCCGGCGGCGGCGGGCGGCGAAGCGCTGGTCCTGGCGCGCCCCTTCGCGTGGGATGGCTTCGATGGGGTGGCGCATGGCTTCGATCCGGCGCCGCATGGCTTCGATCCGGCGCCGCATGGCTTCGATCCGGCGCCGCATGGCTTCGATCCGGCGCCGCATGGCTTCGATCCGCCGCCGCATGGCTTCGATCCGGCGCCGCATGGCTTCGATCCGCCGCCGCATGGCTTCGATCCGCCGCCGCATGGCTTCGATCAACCGCCGCATGGCTTCGATCAACCGCCGCATGGCTTCGATCAACCGCCGCATGGCTTCGATCAACCTCCGGATCGCTTCGATCCGCCTCCGCGTCGCTTCGATCCATCGCCGCGACGGCCGGATTCGCCCGTGATTCCGGGCGTTTGTCCGTCTCCCCCACGATGGCTGTCACGGGATCGCCTTCCCACCCCACCTACAGCCGTGAAGGGCCCGACAGGTCCAATGACGAAAGGAGGTCAGGCAGCAGAGCCCCGAAGCCCCTCAGCCGCTCACGGGCCCCGGGAGCGGGCCGCGCGCGCGCTCCCGGCGCGGGAACCCCGTCCTCGCGAGCCCCTCGTCGGGCTGCCGCCCGGCGGAGCGCGGGCGTGGGCCGCCGCCCCGACGCCGCGCGGCGCGAGCCTCCCCGGGGGCCGTCGCTCAGCCGAGCCGGGCCGCGAAGGCGTCGAGGAGCAGCCCGAAGGAGCGGCCGGCGCGCGCGGCGAACGCGATGACCTCGTCGTGGGAGAGGCGCTCCCCGGCGAGGCCGGCCGCGCGGTTCGTGATGCAGGAGACGGCCGCGACGGGGACGCCCGCCTGGCAGGCCGCGATGACCTCCGGCACGGTGCTCATGCCGACCGCGTCGGCCCCGAGGACCCGCGCCGCCCGGACCTCGGCGGGCGTCTCGTACGACGGCCCCAGGAACTGGCAATAGACGCCGCTCGCGAGGGGAACGCCGGCCGCGGCGGCCGCGGCGTCGAGGTGGCGGCCCAGCTCGCGGGAGTACGCGCCCGAGAGATCGGGGAAGCGCGGGCCGAACCGCTCGTCGTGCTCCCCCACGAGCGGGTTACGGCCGGTGAGGTTGATGTGATCGGTGATCCGCATCAGATCGCCCGGCGCGAGATCGGCCCGGACGGCGCCGGCGGCGTTGCTGAGGAGGAGCGCCTCAATCCCGAGCCGGCCGAGCACGCGCACGCCGAAGACGACCTCGGCCGGGCTCCACCCTTCATAGAGGTGGACGCGCCCCTGCAGGAGGACGACGGGCAGCCGCCCGAGCCGGCCGAAGACGAGGAGGCCCGCGTGGCCGGGGACGGCGGGGGTGGGGAAGCCGGGCAGGTCCGTGTACGGGACCTTCGCCGCCTCGCCGAGCCGCTGGGCCTGCGATCCGAGCCCGCTGCCGAGGACGAGCCCGAGCCGGGGCGGCCCGACGGGGGAGCGGGAGAGCGCGGCGTCGGCGGCCGCGCAGACGCGGTCGAACTCGGAGGGGGACGCGCTCACGCCACGCGCTCCAGGACGAGCGGCCGGGGCGCCGGCGGGTCCTCCCCGAGGGTGAAGGCGGACTGGAGCCTCTCCATCGCCGCGGTCAGGCGCGCCTCGTCGGAGGCGTGGACCGTGCAGAGCGGCTCGCCGCGCCGCACCCGCTCGCCCACCTTCCGATCGAGCACGACGCCGACCGCGGGATCGACCTCGTCCTCCATCCTCTCCCTCCCCGCCCCGAGCGCGACCACCGCGAGCCCCACCCGCTCCGCGTCGATGGCCGTCACCGCGCCGTCCGCCGGCGCGCTCACTGCGCGCCGCAGCGCCGCCCTGGGCAGCCCCCGGCCGCCGTCCTCGAGCGCGCCGGGATCACCCCCCTGCGCGGCGGCGATCTCCATCAGCTTCGCCAAGGCGCGGCCGTCGGTGAGCGCCCGCCGCAGCCGATCGCGCGCCTCCAGCCCGCGGGCGACCTTGGCGAGCGCGAGCATCTCCTCGCCGAGCGCGACCGTCACGTCCGTCAGATCGTCGGGCCCCTGCCCCCGCAGCACCTCGACCGCCTCGGCCACCTCCAGCGCGTTGCCGACCGCCCGGCCGAGCGGCTGGTTCATCTCGGTGATGAGCGCGACCGTCTCCTTGCCCATCGCCGTGCCGATCTCGACCATCGTCCGCGCCAAGTCGCGGGCCGACGGCAGGTCCTTCATGAACGCCCCGCTCCCGACCTTCACGTCGAGCACGAGGCCGTCGATCCCCTCGGCGAGCTTCTTGCTCATGATGGACGCCGCGATGAGCGGGATCGATTCGACGGTGGCGGTCACGTCGCGCAGCGCGTAGAGCTTCCGGTCCGCGGGCACGAGCCGGTCGGTCTGGCCGACGAGGCAGGCGCCCACGGTCGCGACCAGCTCGCGGTAGCGCTCCACCCCGAGGTCCACGCGGAAGCCGGGGATGGACCGCAGCTTGTCGAGCGTCCCGCCGGTATGGCCGAGCCCGCGGCCCGAGATCATCGGCACCCGGACGCCGCAGGCGGCGACAAGCGGGGCGAGGCAGATCGAGACCTTGTCGCCGACCCCCCCCGTCGAGTGCTTGTCGACCTTCCTGCCGGGGATGTCCGAGAGGTCGAGGACGTCGCCGCTCCGGAGCAGGGCGTCGGTCCAGGCCGACAGCTCGGCCGCGCCGAGGCCCCGGAAGTAGATGGCCATGACGAGGGCGGCGGCCTGGTAGTCCGGCACCGTCCCCTCGGTGAACCCCTCGATGAACTCCGCGATCTCCTCGGGCGCGAGCGTCCCCCCGTCCCGCTTCTTCTTGATCACGTCGTAGGCCCGCATCCGGACCCAGAAGTACCACGCCTGGCCTCCCGTTGCTCAGCGCGGCTGCAGGCGAGGAGCCATCGGGGAGGCGGCGGCGAGCTCCCGGCCTCGCGGCGGTCGCTCCGGCCGAGGGCCGCGACCCTCCGGCGGTCGATCGGGCGGCGATGGCGCGGGAATCCGCCCGGCCGTCGAACGGCCTCTTTCATGGTACAAACGGGGCCATGCGCCGCGCCCTCCCCTTGCTGTTCGCCCTCGCCGCCTGCCACGGCGCGCCGGCGCCGGCGGCCGGCGAGAAGGTCATCGGGCTGGTGACCGACGTGGGCGGCCGGGGCGACCAGTCGTTCAACGACGGGGCGCTGCGCGGGCTGGAGGCGTGGGCGTGCGGCCTGCGCTACGGCGCCGCCGGCTACCGGCCGCTCGCGCCGGCCGACATCCTCGCCCTCGTCCCCGAGGACCTGCGCGCCCGCGTCGGCCAGCCGGCCCCCGTCGCCGGCCTCCTCCCCTACGTCCTCCAGGCGCGGGCCGCCGAGGACTACCGGCCGGATCTCGAGCGGCTCGCCGCCCGCAAGGTCGCCCTGGCGATCGGCGTCGGCTTCATGCTCGAGGACGCGGTCGCCGCGGAGGCGCGCGCGCACCCGGCCCAGCGCTACCTGCTCATCGACAGCCCGATTCTCGACGGCGCGGGCAGGCCGGTCACCCTGCCCAACGTCGCCTCGGTCACCTTCCGCGAGCAGGAGGGGAGCTACCTCGCGGGCGCGCTCGCGGGCCTCTCCACGAAGAGCGGCAAGGTCGCCTTCCTGGGCGGCATGCAGGTCCCGCTCATCCAGCGCTTCGAGGCGGGCTTTCGCGCCGGCCTCCAGGCGACGAACCCGGCCGCGGCGGCGCGCCTGACCGTCCAGTACACGGGCAGCTTCGACGATTCGAGCGCGGGCAAGCGGGTCGCCCAGAGCCTCTTCGGCGGCGGCGTGGACGTGCTCTTCCAGGCGGCGGGGGCCGACGGGCTGGGGGCCATCGAGGCGGCCCAGGAGGCGGGGCGCTTCGTGATCGGCGTGGACAGCGACCAGGCTCACCTCGCCCCGGGCTCGGTCCTCACCTCGATGGTCAAGCACGTCGATTACGCGGTCTACCTCGCCGTGCGCGACGCGGCGGCGGGGAGGTTCACCGCGGGCAACCGGGAGCTGGGCCTCGCCGAAGGCGGGGTCGGCCTCGCGCCGGTGCGCGTCGACTTCCCCGGCAAGGCGGACGCCCTCGCCCGCGTCGAGGCGCTGCGCCAGGCGATCGTCGCCGGCAGGATCGCCGTGCCCGCGCGGCCGTGATGCGGCCCGCGCGCCACGGCTCCTTCCCCCTGTCCTCCGCCCCGCCGGGGGAGGCGGGGCCTCGGATGAGGACGAGGGCGGGAGCGGAGGGGGGGCGCGGGCGGAGCCAGGCTCCCCCGCGGGAGGAGCGCCGCCGGCCGGTCCGGAAGAGGGCGCGCGGGTGAGCCCCGTCCGCCGCGCCGGGGTGCGGCGATGATGGGCCGCGCCACGGTCACGCCGGGACAGGGAAGCTCCAGCGGCCAAGGCTCGATGGAGCCTGTCCTCCAGGCGGTCTCGCTCTCCCGCTCGTTCGGCCCGGTCGCCGCCTGCGACCGGATCTCGTTCTCGCTCCAGCGGGGCGAGGTGCTCGCGCTCGTCGGGGAGAACGGCGCCGGCAAGACCACGCTCCTCTCTCTCCTCATGGGCTTCTACCGCCCGGACGGGGGCGAGATCCGCGTCGACGGGGAGACCGTCCGAATCCGCGGCCCGGCGGACGCCGAGGCGCTCGGCCTCGGCATGGTCCACCAGCACTTCACCCTCGTCCCGCCGCTGACCGCGGCCGAGAACGTCGTCCTCGGCCGGGAGCCGCGCCGCGGCCCCTTCCTCGATCGCCGCCGCGCCGAGCGGGAGGTCGCCGGCGTCGCGCGGGCGAGCGGCCTCCCCGTCGACCCCCGCGCGCGGGTCGATGGGCTCTCGGTCGGCGGGAGGCAGCGCGTCGAGATCCTCCGCGTCCTCTGGCGCGGCGCGCGGGTGGTCGCCTTCGACGAGCCGACCGCGGCCCTCTCCCCCGGCGAGGCCGGCGGTCTCCTGGCGACGATCCGCGGCCTCGCCCGGGACGGCCGCGCGATCCTCTTCGTCTCCCACAAGCTCCGGGAGGTCGCGACGGTCGCCGACCGGATCGCGATCCTGCGCGCGGGGAGGCTCGTGGCGACGCTGCCCGCGGCGGGCGCGGACCTCGACCGCGTGGCGGCGTTGATGGTCGTCAAGGAGCGGCCGGCCCCCCCGCCGGCGGCCCCCTCTCCCCGGCTTCGCCGGGGCGCCGCCCTGCCCCCTTCCGCGCCGGGGGAGCGGGGGCGTCCTGACGGGCGGGGGACGAGCCGCGGCGCCCCGGAGGCGGGGGGCGGGCGAGGCGCGGGGGCGGCCTCTCTCCCCGTCCCTCCCGGAGGCGAGGAGGAGGCGGCGTCCGCCCCCTCGCCGCGATCGGCCCCCCCTGCCCTCACCCTCACCTCGGTCTCCTGCCTCGACGCCCGGGGCGCGCCCGCCCTGCGCGCCCTCTCGCTCGCCGTCGGCCGCGGCGAGATCGTCGGCGTCGCGGGCGTGGACGGCAACGGCCAGCGCGAGCTGGCCGAGGTCGCGACCGGCCTGCGGCGCGCGACCGGAGGCCGCGTCGAGCTCGCCGGCCACGACGTCACCCTCCTCGGTCCGGGGGCCCTCCGCGCGCGCGGCGTCGCGCACATCCCCGAGGACCGCGAGCGCGGCGGCCTCTGCGGCGCGCTCTCCGTCGCCGAGAACCTCGCCCTCGGCCGCGCCTCCTCCCCGCCCTTCTGCCGCGGCCGCTGGCTCCCGCGCCTCGACCGGCGAGCCATGGACGCCGTCGCGTCCGACCTCATCCGCCGCTTCGGCGTCCGCCCCGAGGACCCGGACGCCCGCGCCGCCGGCCTCTCCGGCGGCAATCAGCAGAAGGTCGTCCTCGCCCGCGAGCTGTCGGGCGACCCCGTCGTCGTGGTCGCCGTCCACCCGACGCGCGGCCTCGACCTGCGCGCCACCGCCGCCGTCCACGACCGGCTGCGCGAGCAGGCCGCCCGGGGCGCCGGCGTCCTGATCGTCTCGTTCGACCTCGACGAGCTGCGCGCGGTCGCGCACCGCCTCGTCGTCCTCTGCGGCGGCCGGATCGCCGGCGAGGCCGCGCCCGCGGCCACCGACGCGGAGTTGTCGCGCCTGATCGCGGGGGCGGCGTGAGGCCGGCCGCCGGCAGGAGCGCGCCCGCCGCGCTGGCGCCCGTCCCGGCGGCCTCGTAGCCACCGTGAACCCTCGCTCCCGCCTCGCTCCTCTCCTGCCGCCGCTCCTCGCCCTCGCGACGGCCTTCGCCCTCTGCGCGGTCGCGATCCTCGCGATCGGCCGCTCGCCGGCCGCGGCCGCCGCCGCCCTCGCCGAGGGCGCCTTCGACGGCCCGATGGCCCTGGGCGAGACCGCCCTCAAGGCGACCGCGCTCGTGCTGACCGGCCTCGCCGTCGCGCTCCCGTACCGCGCCGGCCTCTTCAACATCGGCGGGCAGGGGCAGTTCCTCGTGGGCGCGATCGCCGCCGCGTGGGCGGGCCGGACGCTCGGGCTCCCGGCGCCGATCGAGCTCCCCTCCGTGCTCCTCTTCGCCGCGGCCTGCGGCGCCGCGTGGGGCGCGCTCGCCGGCGTTCTCAAGGCCCGGCGCGGCGTCCACGAGGTCATCTCGACGATCCTCCTCAACTGGATCGCTCTCCACCTCATCGACTCGTGGCTCGTGGCCGGCCCCCTGCACGCCTCGGGGGCCTCGGGCTTCTCCCACGGGGGGACCGAAGCGGTCCGCGCCGCCGCGCGGCTCCCGCTGCTTCTCCCCGAGGGGCGCCTCTCCCTGGGTCTGCCGCTCGCGCTCGCCGCGGCCCTCCTCGCCTGGTGGATCCTCGCGCGCACGCCCTTCGGCCTGGAGCTGCGGGCGATCGGGGCCTCCGAGCCGACGGCCCGGGCCGTCGGCATCCCCGTCCCGCGGCGCCTCGTGCAAGCCATGGCCCTCGGCGGCGCGTTCGCCGCGCTCGCCGGGGCCGCGATGATCCTCGGCGGCGGCACGGACTACCGTTACCCGGAGAACTACCGCGACCCCTATGGCTTCGACGGCATCGCCATCGCCCTCGTCGGCGCCGGCCACCCGCTCGGCGTCGTCCTCGCCGCCGGCCTCTTCGGCGCCCTGCGCGCGGGGGCGATCGGGCTGCAGGATCCCACCGTGGGGCTCCACCGGTCCTGGCCGGACATCCTGGAGGGCGTCGCGGTCGTGCTGATCGCGGGGCAGAGGCTGTTCGTCGTCTCCGGCCCCGGCCGCCGCTCCCAGCCGCCGAGCGCGCCCGGGGAGGATCTCCCGGAAGCGGGAGGGGGCCGATGACGCACTCCACCCTCGCCTCGCTCCTCGTCTCCATCCTCGCGTATGCACCGCCGGTCGCGCTCGCCGCGCTCGGGGGCGTGCTCTCCGAACGGGCGGGGGTGATCAACATCGGCCTCGAGGGCATGATGCGCTTCGGCGCCTTCTTCGGCGCCTGGGGGGCGCTCGCGACCGGCAGCGCGTGGTGGGGCCTCGGGGCGGGGGCGGCGGCGGGGCTCGCCTCCGGGGCGCTCCTCGCGGCGCTCGCGCTCTGGGCGCGCGCGGACCAGATCGTCGCCGGCGTCGCCGTCAACCTGCTCGCGCTCGGGGTGGTGACGTTCCTCTTGGAGTGGGCGCTCGGCGCGGACGGGGGGATCACCGGCCCGGTCCCGATGCTCCCCGCGCTCGCGCTCGGGCCGCTCGGGAGACTCCCCGCCGTCGCGACCGGCGCGATGCTGCTCCTCCCGGCCGCCGCCGGGTTGTTCCTCCGCGCGACGCCCTGGGGGCTGCGCTGGCGGGCCGTCGGCGAGAACCCGCGAGCGGTCGCCGCCGCGGGCGCCTCGGTCGTGCGGCTGCGCGGCGCGGCGGTCCTCGCCTCCGGCGCGCTCGCGGGCCTCGGCGGCGCGCTCCTGCCGCTCGCGCTCCTCGGCCGCTTCGAGGACCGGATGCCGGCCGGCCAGGGCTTCATCGCCCTCGCGGCGGTGGTCTTCGGCAAGTGGACCCCGCTCGGCGCGCTCGGCGCCGCGATCTTCTTCGCCGGCTCCGAGGGGCTCCAGATCGAGCTCTCGTCGGGAGGCGCGGGCCTCGCTTCGTCGATCCCAAGGGGCTTCTTCCTCGCCCTCCCCTACCTCCTGACGCTCCTCGCCCTCGCCGGCTTCGTCGGCAAGGCCGTCCCCCCGGCCGCCGACGGCGTCCCGTGGGATCCCGAAGGGCGATGAAGCGTCAGCCCCGGGGCGGCGGGTCAGGCCGCCCGCGGCAACCGCGCCCTCACCTCGTTCGTGAAGCCCTCGAGATCATCGGGGGTCACCACGATGGGCAGGCCCTGGGTGCGCGTGAGCAGGAGGCGTCCCTCCCGGCGCGTGGAGTAACCGTTGAAGAGCCCCACGCCCTTCGCGATGCAGAGGCCGTATGTCCCGAAGAACCCGCCCACGCCGAGCAGCCGCACGGTGGTGCGCGGCCCCGGCTCGATCCCCCGCACGGTGGAGAGCGGGATATGGGCCGCCGGCGCGAACCGGCGCAGCACGCGGATCTCGTCGCCTTCCAGCTCGAGCCCCCGGGGGCTGAAGGCGAACGCGAGGAGGAGGATCGCGCCGATGAGGCCGGCGATGCCCCACCGCCCAGGCACCGGGCCGAACGCGAGGGTCGAGAGGACGCCCACGAGGGCGATCCCCACGACCGCCGTCACCCCGCGGTTCGTCGAATCGAGCGTCATCGGATAGACCATGCCGGCAGGCTAACGCACGTGGGACAGCCGTCAAGGCTAGTGGAACCCCGCGGTGTCGCAGACGTTCGGCTGGCCGCCGCCGCCGCACGTCCCCGCGTCGCAGACCCCGCAATCGAGCCGGCCGCCACAGCCGTCGCCCGCGAGGCCGCAATCGTAGCCGAGGCCCGCGCAGGTCTGCGGCGTGCAGGCGGGCGAACCGCAAACGCCGGGCTGGCCGCCGCCGCCGCACGTCCCCGCGTCGCAGCCTCCGCAGTCGAGGGGGTTGCCGCAGCCGTCGCCCGCCGGACCGCACGAGATCCCCTGGTCGGCGCAGCCCCGCTTCACGCAGCGGGCTCCGGTGCCGCAGCGGCCGGGGAGCCCGCCGCCGCCGCACGTGCCCGCGTCGCCGCAGTCGCCGCACTCGAGCCGGCCGCCGCAGCCGTCGCCCGCCGGACCGCAATTGAAGCCGAGCATCTCGCAGGTCGCCGGGACGCACGCCCCGCCGCAGACCCCGGGCTGGCCTCCGCCCCCGCAGATCCCCGCGTCGCAGCGGCCGCAGTCGAGGGGGGCGCCGCAGCCGTCGCCCTCCTCGCCGCACGTATAGCCCTGGGCCGCGCACGATCGCGGCGCGCAGCAGGCGAGCACGCCCCGCGAGGCGTGGCCCGAGCCGTCGCAGGGGTTCGTCGCGTTCGTCGGGTCGACCGCGACCGTGACGACGACCGGCGCCGCGGGCGCGCCGGCCCAGGTGCACGACGCGGTCTCGCAGGCCCCGGGGCCGATCGGCGAGCGGGTCGCCGTCGTGCAGCCTCCGCCGCCCGCGGAGAAGACCACGGCCGCGCCCGCGGGGACGCCGGCCGCGCCGCGGTCGCAGACGCGCGCCGAGAGCGTCGCGACGCCTCCGGCGCAGGTCGCGGGCAGGAAGTCCGCGGTGAGATCGGCGGCGGCGAGCGGCTCGAGCGCCCCCTGCACGTTCTCGCGGAAGTTGTTGAGGCCCGGGACGAGCCAGTTGTTCTTCGCGACGGACGCGGCGGGGATGGTGCCGTCGTCGTTCACGTTCGTGACCGAGTAGGCGTGCTGGTTCCAGATGGCGCGGCTGTCGACCCAGCGGTCCCGCGCGTCGGCGTAGACCCGCACCCCCGGATAGGCGCCGCCATGGATCGCCCGGCAGGTGTCGCCGAGCGCGGGATTGCCGGCGGGGGAAGGCGGCGCGCAGACGAAGCCTTGCGCCGGGCAGCCGCCGGGGACGGAGCAGCACTCATCGTCGGTCGTGCAGCGGCAGAGCCCACCCTCGCAGGGCATCGTCACGGTCGGGCAGTCGGCGGAGGTCACGCAGTGGAGCCCGTCGAACGTCTTGTCGACCGGGCGCCCCTGGGGATCGAGGACCGTCGACCCCGAGCAGTCGACGCCGCAATTCTGGTTGGAGATGACGATGAGCTGCGAGCTGTAGTTGCCGAGCACGTCGGCGACGACGGGGTTCTCGTACCAGGTGCAGGAGGAGTGCCACTGGCTGTAGATCACGTCGCCCGTCCTGCCGTCGTAGACGCGGGCGAAGCACTCGTCGGCGTAGATGCCGTCCACCGTCCCCGCGCCGGTGAAGTCGAAGAGCGACGAGCCGGTGATGTTCGAGCTGTGGTCCTGCGAGGGGCGGCTCCAGAGGATGCCGGGGGCCTCGCAATCGGACGGCAGAACGCCTCCCTTCGGGATGCAGTGGAAGCTGAAGACCGTGTAGCTGTCCGAGCCGGCGGCCGCGATGTCCGGCTGCCCGTCGCCGTTGAAGTCGCCGATCGTCGGCGGGCCGCCGCCCGTGGAGCCGGGCAGCGCGTACGGGCCGAAGACGACGCGTCCGTCGATCGTCTGCACCCGGACGTAGCCGCCGCCGACCACGGCGATCTGGGGGTAGCCCGGGTCGGTCTCGCCCGGGAGCGGGAAGCTGCCGAAGCGGGCCACGGCGACGAAGCCGTCGGAGAGCGATTGCGGCGGATTCCAGTACGGCGCCAAGACCCAGTCGTGCACGGCCGCGGAGTACGTGTAGACGTGGTCGCCGGTGACGAGCTCCGGCCCGCCGTCGAGGTCCACGTTGGCGAGCACCGGGATCTGGCCGGGGCCGACGTTGTTCGGGATCATCCCGAGGCTCTGGCCGGTGATGCGGCCGTTGCGGTCGTGAATCACCCCGCCGTAGAGGATCTCGGGCTCGCCGTCGGAGTTCACGTCCGCCATCGACGGGCCCGCCCACTCGCAGCTCCCGGCGTTGAGCGTGGAGAGGGTGCCGTCGGGGTTCGTGCTGTGCCAGAGGGTCTTCCACGCGCCCGCCACGGCGTCGAAGTGAAAGGCGACGAGGCCGCCGCCCACGTGGGCGGCGACGATCTCGGGGATCCCGTCGTCGTCGAGGTCCCCGATCGCCGGCGTGGACGAGCCGATCACGTGCTGGTCGGGGGCGTCGAGCGTGGCGACGAGCGCGCAGGTCCTCGGGTCGAGGAGCCTCAAGATTCCGAAGGCCGTGGCGGTGCCGACGCATTCGTCCGTGCCTCCGTTCAGGCTGTTCTGCGTGGGGAAGACGATCACCGGACCGCCGTCCGCGACCCCGCGCCCGAAGCTCGCGACGAGCGGCGTCGTCATCACCTGAATGTGGTCCGGATCCGGGGCCGCCTGGTAGGCCCCGCCGACCTCCGGCGGCCACGAGCAGCGGATCGAGGGCGCGAAGTGGGCGGGCAGCGCCGGATGGTTGCAGTCCGGATCGAAGCCGCCGTCGCTCCAGGGGACGCAGGCCCCGCCCTCGCAGAGCCGATCGGAGGCGCAGTCCGAGGAAGCGTGGCACCCCCAGCCCGCGTCGAGCGCGCCCGGCCCCACGCCGCACTGGTTGCCGACCCCACCGCCCCCGCAGAACGCGGGGGGCGCGCAGCCCCCGCAGTCGATCAGCCCGCCGCAGCCGTCTCCCACCTCGCCGCACCCCGCGCCGGCCTCCACGCAGGTCCGGCGCGTGCACGCGGGCGCGCCGCACCGCCCGAGCTTCCCTCCACCGCCGCAGCTCCCCGCGTCGCAGCCGCCGCAATCGAGGAGCCCGCCGCAGCCGTCGCCCGCGGGCCCGCACTCGATTCCCTGCTCCGTGCAACCCCGCGCGAGGCAGCCGCCGTCGGGGGCGAACGTCCCACCATCCGCCGCGGTCGTGATCCCGCAAACGCTGGGCGTCCCCCCGCCGCCGCAGGTCGCAGGCGCCTCGCAGCTCCCACAGTCGAGCGCGCCCCCGCAGCCGTCGCCGATCGGACCGCAAGCGGCCCCCGCCGACGCGCACGTCCTCGGGACGCAGCCCGCGTGCCCGCCGCAGACGCTCGGCGTGCCGCCTCCACCGCACGTCTGGGGCGCCGTGCAGGCCCCGCAGTCGAGCACGTCGCCGCAGCCGTCTCCGACCGGGCCGCAGTTGGCGCCGACCGACTGGCAGGTCTGCAAGCCGCAGCCCCCGTCGCCCGGGGCCGGCCAACCCCCGTCCCGGCCGGGCGCGATTCCTCCGTCCCGACCTCCGCCGTCCGGCTTCGCGACAGCCCCCGCGTCTCCTCCTCCCCCGTCCCGCCCTCCATCCGAGATCGCCGCCCCGGCCGCCGCCTGCCCGCAGCGGCAGGCTGACAGCGCCGCCGCCACGACGAACGGACCGAGGCCCCATCGCCGGCGCAGGACCATGCTCCCCCCTAGCCCATCTCCGGCCGGCCGTCCAGCCGCCCGGTTTCGCCCGCGGGCCTCCTGCTTCCGAAGAATGCTCGTGCGGCCCGAGGATCCTTGCAGGCGGGAGCGAAGGCGGGAGTCGATGGGGGGTGCGGCGAGACGGGAGGGATTCGCCCACGCGCTCCCACCCGAACGGACCCGCTCCGCGCTCCAGCGTCTACCTCGCGTCGGTGGCCCTCTCCCCGACCTCGCCGCAGGCGAGCCCATCCGAGCGAAAGCAGCGGATGACCGCGGCCAGCTCGGGGCGCTCCTCCGCCGGCCGCGACGCGACGCCGCGGCGGCGCAGCTCCCCGTCGAGCGACGCCTGCTTCGTCCCGAGCTTCTCGAACGCGGTCTCCACCTCGGAGAGCTCGCGATCGAGCGCGCCGATCCGCGCGATGAGGTAGTCCGCCGGCCGCCCCTCCCATCCGAGCAGCGCCTCGTACAGATGGTCGGCGTGTTCGCGGATTCGCTCCTCGCCGGTGATCGCGCCGCCGACCTTGGTCGCGACAATCTTCCTCTCCAGCGCCTCGAGCCCCGCGGCGTGCCCGCGCAGCCGCGCCACGAGCGGGTCGCCGCCGGGCAGCGCCTTCGCCCGCGCCTCGTCCGCCTTCCGGGCCGCCTCGATTCGGCCGGCGAGGTCGGTCATGCGATCGAAGAGCGCGACGACGCGCAGGGATGCGTCGAGGTTCGCCTTGCGATCGGCGAGGCTCCAGGGCGAGCGGCGGTCCAGGGTCACCACGAAGGGCTCCTCGACGACGCGGCCGCCCTCGGTGAGCCGAATCGTGTACTTGCCGGGCAGCACGCGCGGCCCCTGCGAGCCCGCCCAGGCCACCGACGCGGCCTTCGGCACCCGCGGCGGGGAGAGCTGCATCGTCCAGGCGACCCGGTTCAGGCCGCGCCGTCCGGTCGGCGGCGGGGTCGCGACGACCTTGCCCGCCCCGTCCAGGACATCGAGCGAAAGCGGCCCGAAGAGGTGGCGGTCGCGCAGGTAGTACGTCACGACCGCGCCGGCGGGCGGGTTCTCGCCCGTGAAGCTCGCGTCCCCTTCGACCCAGCCGCCGGTCTCGTGCAGCCGCTGCTGCGCGGGCGGCCCAGGGACGAAGGCGATCGGGCGGGCGAGGAGATCGGCTGTGATCCGCCGCAAGGGCGAGACATCGTCGATGATCCAGATCCCGCGGCCGTGCGTCGCGATCACGAGCGCGCCGTCCCGCGGCTGCACCGCGAGGTCCGTCACCGCGACGCTCGGGAAGGCCGCCCCGGTGAAGCGGGCCCAGCTCTCGCCGCGGTCGATCGAGATCCAGAGGCCGAGCTCGGTGCCCAGGTAGAGGATGTCGCGGTCCACCGGGTCTTCGCGGATCACGTGGGCCCAGCCGCGCACGCCCTGCCCGGGGCCGGCGAGCCTCGTCCAGCTCCGGCCGTCGTCGCCGGTCCGGTAGACGTACGGGTCCATGTCGCCGAAGGTGTGCCGGTCGAAGGTCGCGTAAGCGACCTCCGGATCCGCCCGCGACGGCTCGACCCAGGAGACCCACGAGAAGCGCGGAAGGCCGGGGACGTTCCCGGCGACGTTCGTCCAGTGCTTCCCGCCGTCGCGGGTGATCTGGAGGTTGCCGTCGTCGGTGCCGGCCCAGATCGTCCTCGCGTCGCGCGGCGATTCGGCGATCGCGAAGATCGTCGTGTGCATCTCGGCGGCCGAGTTGTCGACGGTGACGCCGCCCGACTCCTCCTGCTTCTGCTTCTGCGGGTCGTTGGTCGTCAGGTCCGGAGAGAGGCGGTCCCAATGGGCCCCCCGATCTCGGGAGCGGAAGAGGAGCTGCGCGCCGAGGTAGAGCGTCCTCGGATTCGTCGGGCTCGTCGCGATCGGCGCGTTCCAGTTGAAGCGCAGCTTCTCACCGGCGCGCGCCTTCGGCTGGATGTCGCGGGCGAGGTAGGTGCGCCGGTCGAGGCGACTGAGGTAGCCGCCCTGGCACTCCACGTAGACCGCGTCCGGATCCGTGGGGTCGGGAACGGCCCAGAAGCCGTCGCATCCCTCGCCCAGCTCCTCCCACCGCTCGTCGGTGATGCCGCCCGGGTAATCCGACGGGGCGGTGAACGACGCGTTGTCCTGGAGGCCGCCGTACACGTGGTAGGGATCCCGGCCGTCGATGGCCACGTGGTAGAATTGCGAGATGGGGAGGTTGCCCATCTTCCACCAGCGGCTGCCCCCATCCCAAGAGGTCCAGAGGCCGCCGTCGTCGCCGCCGACGACGTGCTTTCCGTTCTCGGGATCGATCCAGAGGTCATGCCAATCGCCGTGCGAACCGCCGCCCGTCTGGGCGAAGCTCTTGCCCCCATCCTCGCTCACGATGAGCGTCCCGCCGGGCTTGAAGACGCGGTTCGGATCGCGGGGATCCACGACGAGGCGGCCGAAGTAGAAGGGGCGCCAGACCATGAGCGCGCTCCTGTCGCGGGCCTCCCACGTCCGGCCGCCGTCGCCCGAGCGATACAGGGCCGAGTCCTTCGATTCGATCAGGGCGTACACCACGCGGGAATCGGACGGCGCGACGGCGACCTCGACGCGGCCCCACGGCTGGGGAGGAAGCCCGGGCCCGCTCGCCGCCGTCAGCTCGCGCCAGTGGTCGCCCCCGTCCTCGGAGCGCCAGAGGCCGCTGCCCGAGGGGGCGTCCGGGCCGTCGCCGCCGGATCGGAACGTCCAGCCCTTGCGCCTGAAGTCCCAGAGGCCGGCGAAGAGCACGCGAGGGTCTTTGGGATCCATCGCCAGCCCCGAACAGCCGGTGGAGAGGTTCTCGCCGGCGAGGATCTTCCGCCAGCTCCTGCCCCCGTCCCGGGTCCGGTAGACGCCGCGGTCGGCGCTGTCGCTCCAGAGCTTGCCCGGCACGCAGGCATAGACGACGTTCCCGTCCGCGGGATCGATGACGATCCGGGCGACCCGCTCCGAGCCGCGCAGGCCCACGTTCTTCCAGCTCTCGCCGCCGTCGTCGGACTTGTAGATGCCGTCGCCGATCGAGACGGAGTTGCGGGTCCATGACTCGCCGGTGCCCACCCAGACGGTCTTCGGGTTCCTCGGGTCGACCGCGATCGCCCCGATCGACTGGACCGGCTCGCGGTCGAAGACGGGCTTGAACGTCGTGCCCGAATCCTCGGACTTCCAGACGCCTCCGCCCGCGGCTCCCACGTAGATCGTCGTCTTGCCGCCCGAGTCGAAGGCGGTGACGGCGGCGACGCGGCCGCTCGTCTCGGCCGATCCGATGTTGCGCGCGCCGAGGCCGGAGAGGACCGCCGCGTCGAAGACCGCGGGCGAGGCGGGGCCGGGCGGCGCGACGGTCACGGCCGCCGCGGCTCCGGGCGCGGCGATCACGACGCGGGAGGCCGGCGTCCCCGGCGCAGGCATGCGGAAGACGGCCGGAGCGACCGGGACGTTCACCTCGGCCCGCTCGATCGTGATCCGCTCGTCCCTGCGCCCGCCCTTCGGTCCGGAGGCGATCGAGAACGGGAACCAGACGCCCCCCGCCTGCCCGTAATCGGACAGGTCCGTCTCCGCGACCTCCTTCACGCCCCGCACGTGCTTCTCCGTCACCTGTCGGATCTCGAGATAGCGAACCGGGTCCAGGTAGTCGTAGATCACGTCCCCGTCCGCGAGGTCGATCCGCAGCTTCACGGCCTCGGTGCCGTCCACGTCCTCGGTGCCGATCAAGACGACCCGGTTGCCCTTCTCCTTCCAGCGGACCAGTGGCCCGCCGATGTCGGCTTCGCGGGCGCGCTCCCGGGCCGCGTCGGCCGAGTCGAGCTGCGCGTCCCGCCGGCCCTCGAAGGGATCGATCGACCAGGCGCTCCTGCCATCCCACGCGTCGACGTAGCTGAGCCCCTGGAGGGTGACCTCCGTCCGTTCCCATCCCGGACGGGCCAGGATCCGGCCGAACTCGGCGTGCAGGACGAACCCGGGATCGCCCATCTCCATCTTTCCGGTCAGCCGCAAGGAGTGGAGCGCGGCGATCGCGGCGTCTCCGCCCCGCGCGGCGACGTAACGAGCGACGATCGAATCGACATCGCCGGGCGCGGCGCGAGCCGAGGCGACCAGGAAAGCGGCGATCAGCGACGAGGACAGGGGCATGGTTCTCCTGGCGCCGGCCGGCGCCTGCAACCCAAAGGACCCTCGGAAGACCCTGAAGCCGGGACGCGAAGCCCCGAGGCCGACGCCTCCCCTGGTTTCTTGGCTCCAGCATCCATGAGCAGCCGATCCCTAGGATACACGATCGAGGAGAATCGCCGATCCGGGATCGAGCCTCAGGGGGCGCTCCCGTAAGGGAACCGTTCACCGGCCGGCGGGCGCCACGCTGCTGTAATCCTTCGGCAACCGGACGGTAGGATCGCGATGAGGATGATGCCGAGGTAGAGCCTCCGGGGGAGCTGCGGGCGCTCCCCGCCATCGGGGCCCGCGCAATCGGCGAGACGATGCCCGAGCGGCCGTAGGGGAGAGGTCCGTGAGCCTCGCGGAGATCTCCTCACGGGTTCGGGGAACACTCCGCGAGCTTGGAGGAGGGGTCCTCTTGCATTGCAGAGCGCGGTGAACGATTAGCGCGTAGGAAGCGGGTCAGTCCACCCGGAGGCCCTTGCCTCGTGTCACGGGGAACGGTTACAGATAGAGGTTACGCCCTCTCGCTCCATGACGCTCTGGACCCTCGCCGATGACCTTCGCGCGCACCTCGTCTGGCTGCGCGACGCGGGGGTGCGTGAGCTGCCCGCTCCTCCTCCGCCGCCGCCCGCCCGAAAGGCGGCCGTGCGCGCGGCCAAGCCGGAGCTTCCCGCTCCCGTCCCCCGACCCGCTCCCGTCCCTCGACCCGCTCCCGTCCCTCGACCCGCTCCCGAAAGCCGCGCCCCCCCCGCCTCGACGCTTCCCCGGATCCGCGCGGACCTCGGCGACTGCCGCCGTTGCAAGCTCGCCGCCGGCCGGACGAACATCGTCTTCGGCACCGGCAACCCTGCCGCCGAGCTGGTCTTCGTCGGCGAGGGTCCCGGCGCGGACGAGGACCGGCTCGGCGAGCCGTTCGTCGGCGCCGCCGGAAAGCTCCTCGATCGCATGATCGCGGCCATGGGCCTCTCGCGCGCGGAGGTCTACATCTGCAACGTCGTCAAGTGCCGCCCGCCGGGGAACCGGAACCCGGAGCCGGACGAGATGGACGCGTGCGGCCCGTTCGTGCGCGCGCAGATCGCGGCCATCCGCCCGCGCGTGCTCGTCACCCTCGGCAAGATCGCCGCCCAGCACCTGCTTCGCGACACGACCCCCGTCAGCCGCCTGCGCGGCCGCTGGCGGGAGTTCGAGGGAATCCCGCTGATGCCGACGTTCCACCCCGCCTATCTGCTCCGCAATCCGGCCGAAAAGGGGAAGGTCTGGGAGGACCTCAAGGCCGTCGTCGCCGCCCTCGCGCGGACGCCCCCGTAGCTCGTCATGGACCCCTACGGCCTTTCCCGCGTGGTCGGAGAGCCCGGCGTGCTGCCGCAGCGCGCGCGCCGCCTCGACCCGTCGCTGCCCCTTCGCGAGGATGAGCTGCTCATCGACGTGGAGCGGCTCAACATCGACGCCGCGAGCTTCCGGCAGCTCCGCGAGGCGTGCGGGGGTGACCCGGCCCGGGTCGCCGCCGAGGTCGCCCGCATCGTCGCCGCGCGTGGCAAGCTCCAGAACCCCGTCACGGGCAGCGGCGGCATGCTCCTCGGCCGGGTCCGCGAGGTCGGCCCCCGCCACCCGGCGGCGGGCGACCTCGTTCCCGGAGAGCGGATCGCGACGCTCGTCTCGCTGACCCTCACGCCCCTTTCCTTGCGCGAGGTGCGGGCGGTGGATCTCTCCGCCGACCGCGCCGACGTGACGGGCCACGCGATCCTCTTCGCGAGCGGCCTCTGGGCGCGCCTCCCGGCGGATCTTCCCGAGCCGCTCGCCCTCGCGGTCCTCGACGTCTGCGGCGCTCCCGCCCTCGCCGCCCGGCACCTCGCGCCGGGCGACCGGGTGCTCGTGATCGGCGCGGGGAAGAGCGGCGCCCTCTGCTGCGCGCAGGCCCGCCGCTCGGGCGCGCGCCAGGTGCTCGCCTGTGACATCAGCCCCGAGGCCGTCGAGCGGCTCGGCGCCTTCGCGGAGGGGATCGTCCTCGACGCGACGAACGCCCTCGCGGTCCACGAGGCCGTCCGCGCGAAGACGGCCGGCGCGCTCTGCGACCTCGTGGTCAACGTCGCGAACGTCCCGGGCACCGAGCTGGCCTCGCTCCTCTCCGTCCGTGAGGGCGGGAAGGTCCTCTTCTTCTCGATGGCCACGAGCTTCACCGCCGCCGCGCTCGGGGCGGAGGGCGTGGGCAAGGACGCGACGCTCCTCGTCGGCAACGGGTACGCCCGCGGCCACGCCGCGCTGGCGCTCGATCTCGTCCGCGCCGAGCCGGCCCTGCGCCGGATCCTGGAGGAACGCTTCGTGCGCTGAATCACGCCCCGGCCTGGCGCCCGTCAGCCGGGAGGCCCGGAGGAGCCTCGTCTCCCGATGAGCCCGGCGTCGCGCGGATCACGCCGCGCGGGCCGTGACCGCCGGCGCCCGGGGCGGCGCCTCGCGCACCCGGATCGGCAGGATCACCATCGTCAGCCCCGCGAACTGCACCCGCCTCTGGATGGCGTGCGCCGTCTCGTTGTGGAGGAAGCGATGGTACCACCGCTCCTCCTCGAAGATCAGCTTGCCCCCGAAGACGACCGCGCGCGGGAACTCCCGGCTGGCCTGGACGCAGAGAGCGGTCGTCGCCTCGACGACGTCGGTCCCGATGGCCAGCCGGCTGTCCGCGCCGAGCCCCAACCGCCGGGCGAGGTCGACGTAGCGCGCGAGGTCCCCGCGTGTTCGCTCCTCGAGCCGGGCGACCTCGCCCGCCCCCTTGAAGTTCGCCGAGTCGATGATCCCCGCCGAGACGAAGACCACGTTCCGGAAGAAGCCGGGGAAGACCCGCTGCACGTTGAGCAACGAGTGGATGCCGAGTCCCCCGTATCCGCCGACGAGCAGGATCGCGGTCGGCTGCTTCGGGTCGATGGCGCGCGCCACCGTCCCGCTCGACGCCGGCAGATCGCCGAGGACCTCGTTCAGGTGCGCGAACTGCCCGAACACCCGGCGGTAGTGGGCCCGGATGACGAAGCAGAGCGCGATCACCCCGACGGTGATCACGAGGGTCAGCCAACCGCCCTCGGTGAACTTCTCCGTCAGGGTCACGACGAGGATGGAGCCGCACAGGACAAGGCCGGTGAGGTGGACCGGGAGGTGGCGCTTCCAGTCCCTCTCGGTCTTCCGGTGGGTGACGTAGAAACGGACCATCCCCAGCTCGGAGAGCGAGAAGGTGATGAAGACGTTGATCGCGTACATCACCACGAGGGCGTCCACCGACCCGCGCGTGACGACGAGCAGCGCCAGGGCGGACAATCCCATGAGCTGCACGCCGTTCTTCATCGTCAGCCGATCGGACAGGGCCCGGAACCGATGCGGGAACCAGGAGTCGGTGGCCATGTTGGCCATCACCCGCGGCCCGTCGATGAAGCCCGTCTGCGCGGCCACGAAGAGGAGCGCCCCTTCGCTCGCGAGGGTGAGGACGACGAAGCCGGCGCCCAGGCGCACGCCGCCGACCCGCCAGGCGCCGAAGAGATTCTCCATGGCCACCGCGTTCATCGTCTTGCCCGCGACCGCGTGGGTCCCCGTGAGCAGGTAGACGAGGATGATGCCGCCCGCGGTCGCGGCGAGCGAGACGGCCATGTAGACCATCGTCCGCTGCGCGGTTTGCACCTTCGGCTCGCGCATGATCTGGAGGCCGTTGGAGACCGCCTCGATGCCCGTGTACGTGCCGCCGCCGAGCGAGTAGGCGCGCAGGAAGACGAGGAAGAGCCCCCAGGCGCCGAGTGAGGAGAGGCCCGCCGCCGTCCCCGCGCGGAGCTCGTGGACGGCCGGCCCGAGGTGGTGCGCGCCCGCGACGATACCCCAGACGATGAAGACCCCGTGGGTGACGAGGAAGACGACGAAGATCGGCATCAGGGCGGTGACCGACTCCCGGACGCCGCGCAGGTTCATGACGAGCAGGAAGAGGACGGCGAGGACGTCGGCGGCGAGCTTGAAGCGCAGCCAGGACTCGGGGAGGAAGCTGAAGATCGCGTCACCGCCGCTCGCGACCGACACGGTGATGGTCAGGACGTAGTCGACGAGAAGCGCGCTTCCGGAGATCACCCCGAAGCGGTGGCCGAGGAGCTTGCTCGCGACGACGTAGCCACCCCCTCCGCCCGGGAAGTGTTCGATGATCCGGCTGTAGGCGTAAGAGATGACGAAGACCGTCACCGCGGTCGCGACCGCGAGCCAGATCGCGAGGTAGGTGTGCACGCCGAGCGCGCGGTACGCCTCGTCGGGGCCGTACGCGGAGGACGAGAGGCCGTCGGATCCGAGTCCGATCCAGGCGAGGAACGCGACGAGCGAGAGGTGACGGAAGAGGCTCGGGTCTCGCAGGTCGCGCGGCTTGCCGAGCAGGAAGCGGACGAAGCGACCCCAGGCCCCCGGCGCGAGGGCCGCGGAGGGCTCGTCGGCCGGAGGTACGCCGCCGCCGGCCTCCGGATTCGGAACCGGGTCGCTGCTCACGGGGCCGGCAGTCTATCATTGAACGCGCGCGTCGGCGAGACCGCCGCGAGAGAGGTGTCGTAGGCCAGTGAAAATGTCCGGCAGAATTTGGCCAGTGATTATGTCCGCCCGTCTATCCGCCGCCGAGATGACGGCAGGGCGCAACACTCTACCTCAGCACGCCGGTCCCCGGTGGGGTGGAG
>JAKAPL010000002.1 GCA_021807105.1 Myxococcales bacterium
CCACAGCCCCGGCGGCGGATGGACAGTTCGCCCTTCTTCAGGCAGAACCTAACCCAACATCACGCGTGGACCCGGGGGGGGAATGCATCTGAGAAGCGGGGGTCCCAAGCACGTGAGAGCCGACACGCCGCCGTTTCGTGCCGAACGCGTGCGGTGCTGCGCCTGCGTGATCGCCTCTGGCGTCGCACGATCCCACGGTCCTGACGCATGGAACTCGACAGACGCGGGCGGCGAGAGGCGATCGCCCGGCGCGATTGCGACCCATGCGCGTCTTCGTCCTGGCCGAACCCCATGGAATCGACTGATGAACGGTTCTGGGGGCGGTGGGCTGCCCGCCGGCGTGAGGAGCGAGCACGCTCCCCCATGTCGCGGTAGGGATGGCCGTCGCCTTCGCCGTCTGCCCGCCCGATAGCTCCGCCGGCCGCCTTGTCCGATCCTCCCCTGCTCGCTGCTTCCCGCGGCACGTCACCACGCGACAGGTCGCCCGGTTTTGTGTCCAGCGATTATCGCAGCCTCGCCCCCCTGCGCTCCCTCCGACCACCGCAGACCGCCCCCGGGCCTACTCCGAATCTCAGGAATCAGACGAAACGGTTGACAGGCGCGGTCTCACGGGACGAAAAGTGCGGTGTCCATCCTGAAGGGAGCCCTGAGCCATGCCCGCTTACCGCATCGAACGCGACACCTTCGGTCCCATCGAGGTCCCCGGGGACCGGCTCTGGGGCGCGCAGACCCAGCGGTCGCTCCAGAACTTCGAGATCTCCGGCGAGCGGATGCCCGCGGAGATCATCCGGGCGCTCGCGCTCGTCAAGCGCGCCGCGGCGCAGGTGAACCTCGACCTGAAGGTCCTCGACCCGACCAAGGGCGAGGCGATCCTCCGGGCGGCCGACGAGGTGATCGCCGGCCGGCACCCGGACGAGTTCCCGCTCGTCGTCTGGCAGACCGGCAGCGGAACCCAGACGAACATGAACATGAACGAGGTCCTCGCGAACCGCGCGAGCGAGCTGCTCGGCGGCGAGCGGGGCGAGAAGCGGAAGGTCCATCCGAACGACGACGTGAACAAGGGCCAGTCGTCGAACGACGTCTACCCCACGGCTATGCACGTCGCCGCGGTCGATGCGATCGAGAAGCACGTGCAGCCGAATCTCGCGCGGCTGCGGGACACGCTCGCCGAGAAGTCGAGCGCCTTCAAGGACATCGTCAAGGTCGGCCGGACGCACCTGCAGGACGCGACGCCGCTGACTCTCGGCCAGGAGATCTCCGGTTGGGTCGCCCAACTCGACCACGGCCTCGACCACCTCGCGGCCGCGCTCCCGCATCTTCGCGAATTGGCGCTGGGCGGGACGGCGGTCGGCACGGGTCTCAACGCCCACCCGGAGTTCGCGGTGCGCGTGGCGGCGGCGCTCTCGAACCTGACGCGCCTCTCCTTCGTTACCGCCCCCAACAAGTTCGAGGCCCTCGCGACCCACGACGCGATGGTCCACGCGCACGGGGCGTTCAAGACCGTCGCCGCGTCGCTCATGAAGATCGCGAATGACGTGCGCTGGCTCGCGAGCGGCCCCCGCTGCGGCCTGGGCGAGATCCTGATCCCGGAGAACGAGCCCGGCAGCTCGATCATGCCGGGCAAGGTGAACCCGACTCAGAGTGAGGCGGTGACGATGCTCTGCTGCCAGGTGATGGGCAACGACGTGGCCATCAACATGGGCGGTGCGATGGGCAACTTCGAGCTCAACGTCTTCAAGCCGCTCATCGCGAACGCCTTCCTGCAGAGCGCCCGGCTGATCGCCGACGGCGCCGAGAGTTTCCGGAAGAATTGCGCCGTGGGCATCGAGCCCAACCGGCCGCGGCTGGAACGCTACCTGCGGGAGACGCTGATGCTGGTCACGGCGCTCAACCCGCACATCGGCTACGACGCCTCGGCGAAGATCGCGAAGACCGCGCACAAGAGCGGCAAGAGCCTCCGGGAGACGGCGGTCGAACTCGGCCTCTGCACGGGGGCGCAGTTCGACGCCTGGGTCAAGCCGGAAGAGATGGTCGGGCGGCGCTAACGACCGAACGTGCCGATGAGCTGGCCTTCCGCGAGGACGTGGCCGGACATGGCTCGCCGCAGTTCGTCCGCGGTCGCTCCGGCGGCGACGTCGAGCGTCCGGTCGAGCGCGTAGAGACGGAAGTGGTAGCGGTGGGCGGGCCCCGGCGGCGGGCAGGGGCCGCCGTAGCGCGTCTTCCCGAAGTCGTTGCGTCCCTGCCGGGCCCCCGCGGGCAGCGTCCCTTCCCGCAAGGCGCGAGCGTCGGCCGGCAGGTCGTAGACCACCCAATGGATGAACGTCCCTCCTGGGGCGTCGGGGTCCTCGACGACGAGCGCGAAGCTGCGTGTTCCCGGAGGCGCTCCCTCCCAGGAAAGCTCCGGGGCGACGTTCGCGCCCTCGCAGGTGAAGCGACGGGGGATGGGGCGCCCCGCATCGAAGGAGGGGCTGGAAAGTCCGAGCGCCACAATGGTCCCCATCGCCATCCTGGCCATCATCGGGAGCATGGATCCCTCCGCTGGAAGTCGCAAGCATGTTACCGCGAAGGCGGGATGGCGTTCCACTTGCCGCGCGAGCGGAAGAGCCGGGTCGCCCGCGCCAAACGTGATAAGGTCACGGTCGATGAGGTCCTCCTGGTCCGTGGAGTGCCGCGTGGCTTCGACTTGGCCCCTCCGAATCATCTTGCTCTCCGCCTTGGCGTCCGGTTGCCACCGGGGGCATCCTTCAGCCGCTCGCGTGAGCGCGACGCCCGACGCCGGGCGGAAGGCGACCGCCGCGCCCGTGTCCCCGCCGGTCTGGGAACGGAAGGTCGTGGCCGAGCCGCCGATCGGCAAGCAGATCGACGTGGATCAGATCGTCCTCACCTACAATGGCAGCACCGCCCCCTGGACGCCGCCACGGGGCCGCAAGCGTTCCCTCGCTCAGGCCCGCGCGCTCGCCGCGGAGATCGTGGCGAAGGCCCGGGCGGGCGCGGACTTTGAGAAGCTCGCGATCGAATACAGTGACTGGCCGTTCGCCGCCCGCGCCGGCACACCCGGTTACGGCGGCCGGCTCGGGCTCCTGACCGAGGGCACCCCCCTCTTTGAAGCCTTCAGGATCGTCCCCTTCCAACTCGCGGTCGGCGCGGTGAGTGATCCCGTGCCGAGCCCGTTCGGCCTGCACATCTTCCGCCGCCTGCCGGCGATCCGGGTGAGCGAGATCCTCCTCACCTACGCCGGCTCCTCGCCGCGCCACGCCCCCCGCAGCAAGGAGGAGGCGGAGCGGCTGGCGCAGACCATCGCCCGGGAGCTGTCGATGGGCAAACCGTTCGCGGACGAGGCGTTCGCCTACTCCGACGATCTGGTGTCGGCGGGGCGCGGCGGGGACCTCGGAACGTTCGACGACCGGGCGACCCAGCCCGCGGCGATCCTGCAAACCGCGAGACAGCTCCGGCCCGGGCAGGTCTCGGCGCCGTTCGTTGCGCCCGGGGGCATCGCAATCGTCAGGAGGACCGACTGACCATGGCCACGCTGCTCGAGGACTTGATCACGCAGGGCGTCTGCACCCCGGAGGTCGCTGAGGCAGTCACCCGCCAGCTCGCCCAGCAGGGTGGCGGCCGATTGACCGACGCGCTCGTCGTCTCCGGCTGGGCGGAGGAGCGGGCCGTCCTCCGCGTCCTCGCCATCCGGGACCGGACCCGCTTCGTCACGGTCGAGAAGCTGCGCGCGGCAAAGATCGAGCCGGACGTCCTCGATCGGGTTCCGGTCCGCTTCGCCGAGGCTCATTCGGCGTTGCCGTTGAAGGTCGAGCCTTCCACGGCGACGTTGCTCGTCGTGGCCGCGGAGCCGGCCGACCCGACGTTCCGCCAGGAGCTGCAGATCGTCGCCGGACTGACGAACATCGTCCCGCTGGTGGCCCTCGAGCGCGCCATACAGGCGGCGATCCGGCGGTTCTATTACGGCGACGTGACCGCCTTCGAGAACCTCGTGCGGGAGATCGTCCCGCCGCGTGTCGCGCCACCCAGACGCGATACGGCCGAAGCGTCGCTCTCCAAGTTCTTCGCCGTGCCGGGCAAGCCCAAAGGTTGATCCCGAATTTGTCCGCAAGCAGCCTTTTCCCCGCGTGAGATGAGACCCCGGCTGGCGAAGAGGATGCAGCTCCCCAGCTTCGCTCTTGGCCCACAGGTGGTTGCGCCCTCTTCGCCGGAACAGGGTTGATTCCGGAGGGGCCGGGCTTAGCTTGCCTTCATGGATCCCCCGGCTCGAAGCGCTCGAGATGTCAAGGATCCGAACGACCGGGCGATCGCTCGCGTCCTCTTGATCGAGGACGATGCCGACGCCGCCGAGGCCCTCATCGATTTCCTCCGGGAGGAGGCGTGCATCGAGGCTGCGTGGGCGCGCTCGGGCCGCGAAGCGATGGATCTCGCACGGGACGGCGGGTTCGCCGCCGCCCTCATCGACCTCTCCCTCCCGGACATGGACGGAGCCGATCTGGCGATCTTCCTGCGCGGGCGGCTGCCCGGCGCCCGGCTCGCCGCGGTCACTGGCGCCTCGCGGGTGGCGCTCGATTCCCGCATCCTCGGCCTCGTCGACCGGGTCTTCCAGAAGCCGGCCGACCCCGAGGCGCTCCTCGCCTTCGCGCGCGCGGCCGTGCACGGCGGCCGTCCGATCGGCTAAGCTGACCGACATGGTGCGTCGTGAAGGCACAGCCGCAGGTTCGGCGGGAAGGTCCGTCGAAGAGGGCGTGCCGTGTTGCATCGCTCCAGCGGGTGGAAGTCCCGTCCGGGTCATCGCCGGAGAGCCCGGTAGCAGACCAGCGCCTGAGGCGGAGATGCCGACTGGCGAAGCCTGGTGTCGAGAGCCCTCAGCCCGTCTTATTCACGGTCCGGCTGCTGCGGCGTCCGATCCCGCGCCTGCGAAGGGGGGGCTTGCCACCCCTACCACGACATGGGTGCTCAAGCTGCTGCGCAAGTGGCTACAGGCATGCGCGATGGAAGAGGGGCGGCGAAAGGAGACGGTCTACGGGACGCCGCAGGGCGGGGTCATCTCGCCCCTACTCTCCAACATCTACCTGCACTTTCTCGACTCCGTGTGGGAGCGGCAGTGCGCGCGGGTGGGCGTGCTGGTGCGCTACGCGGACGACTTCGTGGTGGTCTGCAAGAGCCGCGAGGCCGTGGAGGAGGCCGAACGCAGGGTGCGCATCACCCTCGGACGGTTGGAGCTCGACTTGCACCCGGAGAAGACGCGGACGGTGGAGCTGGCCGACGGGAAGGAAGGCTTCGACTTCCTCGGCGGTCACCTGCACGCGCGCATGTCGGGCAGGCTGCTGGAGCTGAAGGGCATTGGGCGTTACTACCTCCAGCGGTGGCCCTCGGCGCGGAGCATGAAGCGGGTGAGGACGAGAATACACGAGCTGACGGACCGGAGGCGGCAGGGGGCCGGGGACGTGCGAGAGGTCATCGCGAACCTGAACCCGGTGCTCCGAGGCTGGGGCAGCTACTTCTGCAACGGGAACGCTGCGCGGAAGTTCAACCAGGTCGATTCCTACGTCTACCGGCGGCTGCACCACTTCATGGTGCAGCGCAAGGGGCGCAAGCTCCACTTCGGCGAGGCGGATGAGTGGACCCGGGAATGGTTCTGGGGGAAGGGCCTCCAACGGTTGCGCGGGACGGTCCGCTTTCCGAAACCCTGCATGCTGCCCGAGAAGACCATCGGCAAGCCGTATGCGGGAAATCCGCACGTACGGTTTGAAAGGAGGATGGTGGAAACGGGCTGCGCCTAGCGGCACCGCGCCACCTTTCTACCAATGGGTTTGTGGGATCACATCGGGCCGATGGCGAAGACCCCCGCGCCCACGGCGATCGAGCAGGGCTCGGGGCTCTTTTCGGTCGTCTGGGACGACGGCACGCGCAGCGAGATCTCGTTCCGGGAGTTGCGCCTCTCGTGTCCGTGCGCGGAGTGTGTCGAGGAGTGGAGCGGCCGGCGGACGCTCGATCCCGCCTCGGTGCCGGAGGATGTGCACCCAGCGGCGGCCGAGCCGGTGGGGTCCTACGCGCTCGGGATCGTCTGGAGCGATGGCCACTCGTCCGGCATCTACTCCTGGCCCACGTTGCGGGCCCTGGGCCGCCCGGCTACTTGACGAGGCGCAGGTGCGCGCGGCGTTCCAGGCGGGCCGGCGCGCGCCTCTCGGGCGCCGCTTCGGGGCGCTGTTCTTCGAGCCGCGGAGATCGGGGGTGGGCGGCGGCCCTCCGGCGCCGGGGCCTGGGCGGCTCGCCCAACGGCTCGCCCGCCAGCGCCTCGGGCCAGACGTACGCCACCCCCGTCACGTGGCTCGCCGCGGCGTGGATCGCCGAGAGCGGCAGTTCGCAGCGGAAGAGCGCCCCCGAGAAGCTCAGCGTGCAGGAGATCCCCTCCGGCCCGACCTCGAGATCCCGGCTCGCGAAGCGGTAGCTCAGGTTGAGCGCGAGGTCGGGATCGGAGGCATGGGCGGGCGGAACCTTGACGCCGGGCCGGCGCGCGTCGAGACGGACCAAGACCATCCCGTCGGCGAGGAGATCCAGGAGCCGATCGCGCTTGGTCCGCGGCAACGCCATGGGGCGACTCTACCGCAGGGGAACCCACCCGCAAGCCCATCCCACCCGCCAGCACGGGGCGAAGAGGCGACGCGCCGTCGTGGCGGTCAGGTCACGATCCCCTCGCGCAGGCGGAGGCGGCGGGGCATGCGGGCGGCAAGCGCGTCGTTGTGTGTCACCACGATCGCGGTGATGCCGAGCTTCTCGTTCATCTCGAAGAGGATCCGGTGGATCCCCTCGCCGGTCGCCGGATCGAGGTTGCCGGTGGGCTCGTCCGCGAGGAGCAGGCGCGGGCGCAGGACGAGGGCGCGGGCGAGGGCAACGCGCTGCTGCTCTCCGCCGGACAGCTCGCCGGGCTTGTGGTCGATCCGCGCGCCGAGACCGACGGCATCGAGCATCTCGCGCGCCGCCGCCTCGGCCTGCTCCGGCGACTGGCGCTGGATGAGGGCGGGCATGGCCGCGTTCTGGAGGGCGGTGAACTCGGGCAGGAGAAAGTGGCTCTGGAAGACGAAGCCGATGGCCCGGTTGCGGAAGTCGGCGAGCTCGGCCTCGCCGCGGGAGAAGACGTCTTCGCCGGCGATCCGCACCTCGCCGGCCGTGGGCAGGTCGAGCGTCCCGACGACGTGGAGAAAGGTGCTCTTGCCGACGCCGGAGGCCCCGGTGAGCGAGACCAGATCGCCCTCGGCGATGTCGAGATCGACGCCCTTGAGCACGTCGATCCTCTTGCCCCCGAGGAAGTACGACTTGTGCAGCCCGCGGATTCGGACCAGCGGCTGGTTCGGGCCCGGGGGCCCGTCCGATCCTCGGCCGCCGCCGCCCGCGCTCCGGTCCCCCGGCGCGGGCCCGGGAGCTCGCCCGCCGGACCCTCGATCGGGATCAGTCATTGCGGAGCCCCTCCACCGGGGCCAGCCGGCTCGCGGCGAGCGCGGGATAGATCGTCGCGAGATAGGAGAGCAGGATCGCAGAGAGGCCGACGAGCGCGAACTGCCAGCGCTCGATCCGCACCGGCAGGCTCTCGATGTAATAGACGGACGGATCGAGCTTGATGCCGCCGGCGGCGATGAAGAGGCAGACGAGCCAGCCTACGAGCAGGCCGATCGCCGCGCCCAGGCAGCCGATGAGGAGCCCTTCGAGCACGAAGACCTTCATGACGCTCTGATCGCGGGCCCCCATCGACTTGAGGACCGAGATCTCCTTGGACTTCTCGAAGGCGAGGAACATGAGAATCGCGAGGATGAGGAAGCCGACGGGGAGCGAGGCGAAGCCGAGGATGATGGCCATGACGAGCTTCTCCATGGCCAGCGCGGCGAAGAGGTTGTGGTTCATCTCGCCCCAATCCTTGGTGTGGTACGGGTAGCCGTCGAGGGCGAAGAGGATGTCGCGGGTGATCCGCTTGGTCGCGTCGATGTCCGCGACCTTGAGCTCCAGGCCGGTCACCGCCGAGCCCATGTCGAAGTACTTCTGGGCCTCGGGGAGCGCGAGGTAGGCGAACTTGCTGTCGTACTCGTACATGCCGCTGTAGAAGATGGCGGCGACGCGAAAGGGGCGGCTCTTCGGGATGGGGCCCGTCGGCCCGAGCTCGTTCGACAGGGGGCTGACGACGTGGACGGTGTCGCCCACGAAGACGCGCAGCGAGTGGGCGAGCTCGCGGCCGATCACGACGCCGGGCAGGAGCGGTCCGGCGCGCGGGGCCGCGGCCGTTGCCGCGTCCTTCTTCTCCGGGGTGGGGGGGGCCGCGGGCGGGGAGGTCGGGGGAGCTGTTCGCGCCCTCCGCTCTCCCGGGGAGCCCACCTCCTGCGGGTGACCCGGGGCGGCCCGCCTCTTCCCCGCCTGTGCGTCCTCCGCGTCGAGCAGCTTGTCGAGCTTCTTCTCGAGCGCTGCCGCGTCCTCCTCGTCCTCGGGCGGCAGCGGGATCTTCTCCGGCGTCGAGAGCCAAGAGAGGTCGCCGTCCTGGACGCTCTTGCCGATGTCCGTCACCCGGTTCACGGTCTTCGGGTCGATCCCCTTCAAGACCACGCCCGACAGGTTGCTCTCGGAGCTGATCATCACCTCGTTCATGGTGAACGGGGTCACCCCCACGACGCCGCGGACCGCGCGGACCTTCTTCTCGACCTGCGGCCACTCCGAGAAGTCGCTGCCGTACTTGAGCACGACCGCGTGGGCGTTCGTCCCGAGGATCTTCGACTTCAAGTCCAGCTCGAAGCCGCTCATCACCGAGAGCACGATGGTGAGGGCCATGACGCCGATGACCACCGCGAGCACGGCGATCCAGGTCACGACGGCCGACGGCGAGAAGCGGCGGCCGCTCTGCCGCTCGCGCCGCAGCCTCAAGAAGGTGAGGGCGACGAACAGCTCGTAGCGCAGGCCGAGGTCGAGCCTCCCCCCGCCCGCGAGCATGAAGCCGAGCGAACTGCCGAGGAAGAGGATCCCGCCGGCGCCGAGGGCCGCGACGACCGCCCATGTCTCGTAGGTCTGCGGATCGACCGCGAGCACCCAGGGGGTGTGCGACGCCGCGGCGAGGAGCAACGGGATCTGCGAGACGAGCACGGCGAGCAGGGTCGCGATCAGCACCTCGAGGACGCAGAGCTTCCGGGCGGCCCAGCCCGCGAAGAATCCGGTCGCGAGCAGCACGAGCGCCGCCCCGCCCGCGATGGGCACGGCCGCGGTCGCGAACGACCACGCGGCGCGGTCGACGAGCGCGGTCTTCAGGACCCCCGCGACGAGCGACGCGACGATCGTTCCGGCGAGGGTGAGCGCGGCGCCGCGCGGGGAGAAGGCGCGCGTCCGGCGGCGTCCGGCGGCGACCGCCACCTACTTTGGCTCCGGCTTCAGCAGCGGGAAGAGGATCACGTCGCGGATGGAGGGCGAATCGGTGAGGAGCATCGCGAGCCGGTCGATCCCGATCCCTTCGCCGGCCGTCGGCGGCAGTCCCACCTCCAGGGCGCGAATGTAGTCGGCGTCGTAGTCCATCGCCTCCTCGTCGCCGCGCCGCTTTGCCTCGACCTGCCGCGCGAAGCGCTCCTGCTGGTCGATCGGGTCGTTCAGCTCGGAGAAGGCGTTGGCGATCTCCCGGCCGGCGACGTACAGCTCGAAGCGATCGGTGAACCGCGGATCGGCGTCGTTTCTTCTCGCGAGCGGCGAGATGGAGGTCGGGAACTGGGTGACGAAGGTCGGCTGGACGAGCGTCGGCTCGACCTCCTCCTCGAACGCCGCGACGAGGGCCGCGTCGTCCGCCGCCGTCTCGGGCGCGACCTGCCGCACCGCCTCGGTCATCGTGACCCGCCGGAAGGGCGCGCCGAAGTCGAGGATCTCTCCCTGATACGGGACCCGGGCGCCGCCGGTCACCTCCGTCGCGACCCGGCGGAGGAGCTCTTCGGTCAGCTCCATCAGGTCTTCGTAGGTCGCGTGGGCCTGGTAGAACTCGATCATCGTGAACTCGGGGTTGTGCTGCGTGCTGATCCCCTCGTTCCGGAAGTTGCGGTTGAGCTCGTAGACCCGCTCGAACCCCCCCACCACGAGCCGCTTCAGGTAGAGCTCCGGCGCGATGCGCAGGTAGAGGTCCGCGTCGAGCGCGTTGTGGTGGGTCGTGAAGGGGCGGGCCGCGGCGCCGGAGACCAGCGGGTGCATCATCGGCGTCTCCACCTCGACGAAGCCGCGGGCGTCGAGGAAGGCGCGGACGGCCCGGACGAGCGCGAAGCGGCGGCGGAAGGTCTCCCTCGCCCGCTCGTTCGCGACGAGGTCCAGGTAGCGCTGCCGGTAGCGCGTTTCCACGTCGGAGAGGCCGTGCCACTTCTCGGGGAGCGGCCGTAGCGCCTTGGTGAGGAAGGTGAGCTTCTCGGCCCTGACCGTCAGCTCGCCGGTGCGCGTCCGGAAGAGCGGCCCCTCCACGGCCACGAAGTCGCCGACGTCGGTGAGGCCGAAGACCTCGAACGCCGCCTCCCCGAGCACGTCCCGGCGGACGTGCGCCTGGATCTGCCCCGTCCGATCGCGCAGGGCGATGAACGCCGCCTTTCCGAAGGAGCGGGCGGCCACGATCCGGCCGGCGATGGAGACGGCCGGTTTCTCGACCTCCAGCGCCTCGCCCGTCTTGCCGCCGTGCGCGGCGGCGACCTCGCCGATCGCGTCGCGGACGGGGTGGCCGTTCCCCCACGGCGGGACGCCCTTCTCGCGCAGCGCGCGGGCCTTCGCGAGGCGCGCCTCGTAGATCTCCTGCTCGCTCGTCGCGGGGGCGTCGTCGGTCTTCTCGGCCACGCTAGGCGTCTACCGCGCGCGCCGAGGTCGCGGCAAGCCCCGCGCGCCGGGAGCCACCGGGGCGCGGGCAGCGTGGTAGATTCACGGGATGCACGCCTCCCTCGCCCGCCAGCTCTCCCACACGCTGCGCGAGACCCACCTGCCCTCGCTCGGGGCGCCCTACCAGGGGAAGGTGCGCGACGTGTACGAGCTCGCCGGGGGGCGGCTTCTCATCGTCGCGACCGACCGGCTCTCGGCCTTCGACCGCATCCTCACGACGCTCCCGTTCAAGGGGGAGCTCCTCTCCCGGCTCGCTGTCTTCTGGTTCGAGAAGACCCGGGACGTCTTCGCGAACCACCTGCTGGACGTCCCGGACCCGAACGCCATGGTTTGCAGCGCCTGCCGCCCGCTCCCCGTCGAGGTCGTCGTCCGCGGCTACGCCGCGGGGAGCCTCTGGCGCGACCACGTGGCCGGCCGCGCGGAGGCGGCCTACGGGATCCGGCTGCCGTCGTCGCTGAAGAAGGACGAGAAGCTGCCCGCCCCGATCGTCACGCCCTCGACGAAGGCGCCGAAGGGGGAGCACGACCTGCCTATCTCCGAGGCGGAGATTCTCGCCCGCGGCCTCGTCGGGAGGAAGGTCTGGGAGGAGGTCACCGAGGCGGCGCGCGCGCTGTTCTCCGCGGGGGCGGCCTGGGCGGCGGCGCGCGGGCTCATCCTCGTGGACACGAAGTACGAGTTCGGGCTCGCGGGGGGAAGGCTCCTGCTCATCGACGAGATCCATACCCCGGACAGCAGCCGCTTCTGGGAGGCTGAGGGCTACGAGCGGCGCTTCGCCGCGGGCGAGGAGCAGCGGATGCTCGACAAGGAGAACCTGCGCCAGTGGCTCCTCGCCCGCGGCTTCTCTGGCCACGGGGACCCGCCCGAGATCCCGGACGAGGTGCGCGTCGACCTCGCGAGCAAGTACGTCGCCGCCTTCGAGCGGATCACGGGCGGCGCGTTCGAGGCATCCCCCGGCGACCCGGTCCCGAGAATCGAGCGAAACCTGCGCGCGCGGGGGATCTTCGGCAAGGGCTGAGCGGTTCGCGGAGGGCGAGCCCACTCCCGCTCCCGAGACCCAGATTCCAAACGGAGGGCTGCCCCATCTTTTCGGGGATAAGTCGTCGGGCAACCGTCCACGGGTGCAACTGCCTTCGCCGGGGAATCGCGATCACCCGAGGGGGAATCGCGATCGCTCGTCGGGTGATCGCGATCGCTCGTCGGGTAATCGCGATCGCTCGTCGGGTAATCGCGATCGCTCGTCGGGTAATCGCGGTCGCTCGTCGGGTGATCGCGGTCGCTCGTCGGGTGATCGCGATCGCTCGTCGGGTGATCGCGGTCGCTCGTCGGGTAATCGCGATCGCTCGTCGGGTAATCGCGATCGCTCGTCGGGTAATCGCGATCACCCGCCGGGGAATCGCGATCACCCGCTGGGGAATCGCGATCACCCGAGGGGGAATCGCGATCACCCGTGGGGGAATCGCGATCACCCGAGGGGGAATCGCGATCACCCGAGGGGGAATCGCGATCACCCGAGGGGGAATCGCGATCGCTCGCGGGGGAATCGCGATCACCCGAGGGGAAATCGCGATCACCCGAGGGGGAATCGCGATCGCTCGCGGGGGAATCGCGATCGCTCGCGGGGGAATCGCGATCACCCGCTGGGGAATCGCGATCGCCCGCGGGGGAATCGCGATCACCCGCCGGGGAATCGCGATCACCCGAGGGGAAATCGCGATCACCCGAGGGGGAATCGCGATCACCCGTGGGGGAATCGCGATCACCCGAGGGGGAATCGCGATCACCCGCGCCGAGGGGGGGCCGTGGGGGTGCTCCGGGAGCCCCCGCGGGGTTCTTCGTCCACGATCGAGACAGGCGTACGAAATCCGCCTACCCCCCTCGCGCTCGCCCTCGTGATTTCGCGGACCTGCGGCTGGCGCCAAGAACGTCGCCGGGAAGTCCACACCGCCGGAAACCGCACCGATGGCAAGCCATTCGCTGACCTCCCGGAGGATCAACGCCCCAGCCTCCCCGGAGAGCCGCTCGGCCCGGGCTTCGACCTTCAAGGCCCCGTTGGGCTCGACCGCAAGGAGTGGTAGGGATTCACCCGTGACGGGCCTCCTCGTGCGTGCCGGAGATCGGCGTGGAGACCTTCTCCTACCGCGCTTCCCTGGCGGCGCGTCGTCTCTTCTTCAGTTTTTCGTCGGGGATGGAGCCTCGGGAACGTTGCGCGGGAGCGGGAGCGCTCCCTCCAGTCCACGTCCCCGCGAGGAGCGGCCTCGACGAGGACTTCAGTCGTGGATCTCGGCCCAGTTTCTCCCCACGCCCACCGTGACCTCGAGCGGCACGTCGAGCGCCCCCGCGGTCTCCATCGCCTCCCGGGCGAGCACGGCGACATCCTCGGCCTCCGCCTCGGGGGCCTCGAAGATCAGCTCGTCATGCACCTGGAGGATCATCCGTGCCGCGAGGCGACGCTCGCGCAGGAGCCGGTCGGCGGAGAGCATCGCCCGCTTGATGAGGTCCGCCGCGGTCCCCTGGATCGGCGTGTTGACCGCCATCCGTTCGGCCGCCTGCCGCACCGCGGGGTTGCGGCTCGCGATGTCCGGCAGGAGCCGCCGCCGGCCGTACAGCGTCTCGACCGCGCCCTCCGCCCGCGCGGTCTCGATCGTCCGGTCGAGCCAGGCCCGCACGCCCGCGTAGCGCTCGAAGTAGCGGTCGATGATCCCCTGCGCCTCCTCGCGCGGCAGCTCGAGCCGCTGCGCGAGGCCGAACGCGGACTGCCCGTACGCGATGCCGAAGTTGATGGCCTTCGCCGCCCGGCGCATCTGCGCGGTCACCGCGGCGGGCGCGACCCCGAAGACCTCCGCCGCGGTCCTCGCGTGCACGTCCTCGCCCCGGGAGAACGACGCGCGCAGCGCCGGATCGCCGGACACGTGCGCCAGCACCCGCAGCTCGATCTGGCTGTAGTCGGCGGAGACGAGCCGCGCCCCCGCGGGCGCGACGAAGGCCGCGCGGATGCGCCGGCCCAGCTCCGTGCGGGTCGGGATGTTCTGCAGGTTGGGGTCGGAGGACGAGAGCCTCCCGGTCGCCGCGATCGCCTGGTGGAAGGTGGTGTGGAGGCGCCCGTCGCGCGGGTCGATGAGCGCGGGGAGCGCGTCGAGGTAGGTCCCCGAGAGCTTCGCGAGCGCGCGGTGCTCCAGGACCGCCGCGGGCAGCGGGTGCTCGGCGGCGAGCCTCTCGAGCACCTCCTGATCGGTCGAGGGGCCGGTCTTGGTCCGCCGGAGCACGGGGAGCTTCAGCTCGCCGAAGAGCACGGCCGCGAGCTGCTTACCGGATGCAACGTTGAAGTCGTGGCCGGCCAGTTCGCGGATGCGGGCCCCGAGCCGCTCCCGCTGCTCGTGGACCTGCGCCGAGATCTCCGCGAGGACGGCCGGATCGACCCGCACGCCGGCCCACTCCATCCGCGCGAGCAGCGGGAGCAGCGGCATCTCCAGCTCGCGGAAGAGGGGCGCGAGGCGCTGTTCCTCGAGCGAGGCCCAGAGCGGCCCGCGCAGCAGGAGCGCGGCCTCCGCGCGGCCGGCCGCGACCGGGGCGGCGGCCGCGAGGTCGATCGCCGGCAGCGAGAGCTGCCCCCTCCCCGCGGCGGCCTCGGCCGGCGCGCCGCCGAGTCGCTCGCGCGCGACGTCGCCGAGCGGGTGCTGCTTGCCGGGATCGAGCAGATAGGAGGCCAGCTCGCCGTCGAACTGAAGGCCCGCGAGCCGGACGCCGAGGCGCCGCAGCGCGGTCCAGGTCCGCTCCAGCCCGTAGCCGACCTTGGGCGCCTCCGGGTCCTCCAGGAGCCTCACGAGCGGCGCGTTCTGCGCCGCCCCGGCGGGGAGGTAGAACGCGCGCGCCGGCTCTCCCGCGACGACGGCGAGGCCGCGCAGCTCGCCGACCGGACCGGTCCCGCCCGCGTCGGCGGCGATCCCCAGCGGCCGGTGCTCGGCGAGGAAACGGACCGCGTCCTCGACGGCCGCCGGGGTCGCGCAGATCGTGGGGGCGGTCCAGCGCGGCGCCCGCGCGGCCGCCGCGGCCAGCTCCGCCGCGCGCGGCGCGGCGCCCGCGCTGCCGAGGGCCGCCGGCAGGTCGCGGGTGAGGCGCGTGAACTCGAGCTCCGAGAAGAGTCGGAGGGCCTCCCCGAGCCTGGCCGGCCGCCGCGCGAGATCGTCCGGCGCGACCCCGACCGGGACGTCGAGCCGGATCCGCACCAACTCGCGCGCCCGGCGCGCCGTCTCCGCGCCCGCCCGCAGCGCCTCGCGCAGCTTCGGCCGATCGAGGTCGTCGAGGTGCGAGAGGATCCCCTCCAGCGTGCCGAAGCGGTTCAGGAGGAGCGCCGCGGTCTTCGGCCCCACGCCCGGGACGCCGGCCACGTTGTCCACCTCGTCGCCGCACAGCGACATGAAATCGATCACGCGCTCGGGGCCGACGCCGAGCCGCTCGAGCACCTCCTTTGGCCCCGTCCAGCGGTCGCGCATCGAGTCGAAGAGCCGGAGGTCGTCGCTCACGAGCTGCATGAAGTCCTTGTCGCCCGTGGCGATGACGACCGAGAATCCCTGCGCGCGCGCCGCGACCGCGACCGTGCCGATCACGTCGTCGGCCTCCACGTGCGCCACTTCCAAGAGCGGCACGTCGAGCGCCTCGACCACCCGCCGCGCGAGGCCGAACTGGGGCACGAGATCGTCGGGCGGTGCCGCGCGGGTGGCCTTGTACGCCGGGTCGATCCGCTGCCGCTCCGTCCTCCCCTCGCGGTCGAAGGCGACGGCGAGGTGCGTCGGCTTCGCGTCGCGCATCGCCTTGAGCAGCATGTTCGTGAAGCCGTACACCGCGTTCGTCGGCACCCCCTGCCGGGTAGAGAGGTGCGGGACCGCGTGGTAGGCGCGGAAGACGTAGCCGCTCCCGTCGATGAGCAACAGCGTCGGCCGCCCGCCGTCCTTCGCGCCGCCGTGAGAGCTCATGGGACAGGGTTCATCATGCCCGCGCCCGGCCGCGGCGCCGGCCCCGCGCTACGCCGCGGCGCTCGAAAACCGTTTATAGAAGGCGACGATCCCCGCGACCATCGCCTCGCTCGTCTCCCCGCCCCCCAACCCTTGCTCGAGCCAGATGCCCCCGCAGGACTCGCAGGTATCGTAGCGGAGCGCCCGCCGGGGGCCGCCCTCCACGACGACGAGGTCGATCTGGCACTGGGGGCACTGGCCGGCGATCTCGTCGAGGTTCGGCTTGCCGCCGAGCTTCTCGAGGCCCGACAAGTTGTGGCGCAGGAGCACGCGATTCAGGTCGGCGACGTCAATCCAGATGCCGCCGCACTGGCCGCAACGCTGCAGGGAGACCTGATCGTCGTCGTGTTGCACCAATTCGACCGAGCACTTCGGGCAGTCCATACGTTCGATGGAGATCCCGCGCCGGCGGGGTCATGGACCTATCCTAGCCCGAATCCTCATCCGGCGGCAACCCGGCGGATCCGGGCGCCGAGCGACCGGAGCTTCCGCTCGAGCCGGTCGTAGCCGCGATCGAGGTGGTAGACGCGCTGGACGACGGTCCGGCCCTCGGCGGCGAGGCCGGCCACGACGAGCGAGGCGCTCGCCCGCAGGTCGGTCGCCATCACCGGCGCCCCGGAGAGCTTGCGCACGCCCCTGACGATCGCGGTCCGGCCGGTCACCGTGATGTCGGCCCCCATGCGGCGCAGCTCCAGGGCGTGCATGAAGCGGTTCTCGAAGACGGTCTCCTCGATGACCGAGCTGCCCTCCGCGACGGCCGCGAGCGCCATGACCTGCGCCTGCATGTCGGTCGGGAAGCCGGGGTAGGGGGCGGTGCGGACGGCCACCGCCGACGCCCGCGCGGGCGAGCGCAGCCACAGCGCGCCGTCGATCTCCTCGACGCGGCTGCCGGCCTCGCGCAGCTTGTCGATCAGCGCCTCGAGCTGGTCGGGACGCGCCCCGTCGAGCGTCACCTCGCCCCCCGTTGCGGCGGCCGCGACGAGCAGCGTCCCAGCCTCGATCCGGTCGGGGATGACCTCGTGGGCGAGCGGGTTGAGCCCCTCGACGCCTTCGATCTCGATCACGTCCCCGCCCGCGCCGGAGATCCGCGCGCCCATCGAGATGAGCGCCCGAGCGAGGTCCTCGACCTCCGGCTCGCGCGCGGCGTTGGTGAGCACGGTCCGGCCCCGAGCGAGCGAGGCGGCCATGAGCACGTTCTCCGTGCCGGTGACCGTGGGGACGTCGAAGGGTACGTGGGCGCCGCGCAAGCCTCCGGGCGGCGCCTCGGCCTCGACGTAGCCGTGCGCGAGGCGGATGTCCGCGCCGAGGGCGGCGAGCGCCTTCAGGTGCTGGTCGATCGGGCGCGCGCCGATGGCGCAGCCCCCGGGCAGCGAGACCCGCGCGCGCCCCTGGCGGGCGAGCAGCGGCCCGAGGACGAGCACTGAGGCGCGCATGGTCTTGACCAGGTCGTAGGGTGCCTCCGGCCGGCACGCCGCAGGCGAGACGAGGCGCAGCTCGCCCCCGCGCCGCCCGCTCCCCCGCTCGATCGCGACGCCCATGTGGGCGAGCAGGCGCGAGAGGGTCGCGACGTCGGCGAGGCGGGGCACGCGCCGCAGCCGGTGCTCGCCGGGGCAGAGGAGCGCGGCCGCCATCGCGGGCAGCGCGGCGTTCTTCGCGCCGGAGACGGCGATGCGCCCGGAGAGGGGCCGCCCGCCGTGGAGGACCAGGGTATCCACGAGGGATTCCATGCTAGCATGGGCGGTGACCGACCCCGGCGTGAGCGTCGCGAGCGAAAAGACCGACCACTTCGACGGCGTCCGGTTTCACGACGCCCCCGTCTTCGCGCGCGGGGGGCGCCACCTGCTGCGCTGGCTCGTCACCCGGAGGCCGGGCGAGTGGCGGTCCGTCATGGACGCCTCGCCGGGCCCGCCCCCCCCGGAGCGCGTCGCCGGCTCCGGGCTGCGGGTCACGTTCGTGGGCCACGCGACCTTGCTCATCCAGACGGCGGGGCTGAACGTGCTGACGGATCCGATCTGGTCGGACCGGGCGAGCCCGGTCTCCTGGGCGGGGCCGAGGAGGAGGCGGCCCCCCGGCCTGCGCTTCGCCGATCTGCCGCCGATCGACCTCGTGCTCGTCTCCCACGATCACTACGACCACCTGGATCTGCCGACGCTTCGGCGGCTCTCGGCGGCCTTCGCCCCGCGCGCGGTCACGGGGCTCGGCAACGCGCCGCGGCTCCAGGCGGCCGGGTTCCCCGGCGCGATCGAGTTGGACTGGTGGCAGGAGGTCGAGATCGCGAGCGGGGTGCGGCTCTGGGCGGTGCCCGCGCGCCACTTTTCGAGCCGCGGGCTCCACGACCGCAACCGGACGCTCTGGGCGGGCTTCGTGCTCCAGGGGCCGGGTGGATCCGTCCTCTTCGCGGGCGACACGGGCGCGGGGCCGCACTTCGCCGAGATTCGGCGGCGGCTCGGCCCTCCGCGGGCTGCGCTCCTGCCGATCGGAGCGTTCCGGCCCGAGTGGTTCATGGGCCCCGTTCACATGTCGCCGGCCGACGCCGTCCAGGCGCAGCGCGACCTCGGCGCGGGTACGGCAATCGCCATGCACTTCGGCACCTTCCGCCTCGCGGACGACGGGCAGGACGAGCCGGTCGAGACGCTCCATCGCGTGCTCGCCGGGGGCCCGCCCCCCGCGCCGCGCTTCTGGGTGCTCGGTTTCGGCGAGGGCCGGGATGTCCCGGAGCCGTGACGCCGGTTACCCCAGCCGCTTCTTCCAGGCCGCGAGGAAGTTCAGGGCTTGCAGCGGGGTGGTCGCGTCGAGGTCGAGCTCGCGAAGATCGCGCTCGAGGGGCGGCGGGGCCGGCGGCGGGGGGGAAAAGAGCGGGATCTGGGCGCTCGCCACGTGGGCGCGGGCCCGCTGGGCTCGGGCGAGCGACGGGTGGCCGCCCTCGTCCAACTCGCCGCATTCGAGGTTGCCGAGGATCTGGTGGGCGCGCTGCACGACCGAGGGCGGCAGGCCGGCGAGCCTCGCGACCTCGATGCCGTAGCTGCGGCTCGCGCCTCCGTCCACGAGCTTGCGCAGGAAGACGATCCGGCCGCCGTCCTCACGCACGGCGAGCGAGGCGTTGCGCACGCGGGGGCGGTCGCGGGCGAGGTCGGTCAGCTCGTGGTAGTGGGTCGCGAAGAGCGTCCGCGCGCCGATCCGATCGTGCAGCTCCTCGGCGACGGCCCAGGCGATCGAGAGGCCGTCGAAGGTCGACGTGCCTCGGCCGATCTCGTCGAGGATCACGAGCGAGCGGGCGGTGGCCTCGCTCAGGATCTGCGCGGTCTCCGTCATCTCCACCATGAACGTCGACTGGCCGCGGGCGAGGTTGTCGCTCGCCCCGACGCGGGTGAAGATCCGGTCGCAGCGGCCGATGCGCGCGCGGCGGGCGGGGACGAAGCTGCCGGCCTGGGCCAGCAGCGCGATGAGCGCGGTCTGGCGCAGCACGGTGCTCTTCCCGGCCATGTTGGGGCCGGTAAGGACGATGAGCTGGCAGCTCTTGCGGTCGAGGCGGAGGTCGTTCGGCACGAACGGCTCGCGGCCGAGGACCCGCTCGACGACGGGGTGGCGCCCCTCCTCGATCTCGAGTCCGTCCCCGTCGCCGACCTCCGGCCGCACGTAGCCGTACTCCGCCGCGGCGCGGGCCAGCGAGAGGAGCGCATCGAGGGTCGCGACGCCATCGGCCGCGGTCCGCAGCGCGGACAGCCGCGCGCAGACCTTCTCCCGCAGCTCCTCGAAGATCCGCGCCTCCAGGGTGAGCCGCCGCTCCTCGGCGGTCAGGACCTTCTCCTCGTAGGCCTTCAGCGCCTCGGTGACGAACCGCTCCCCGCCCGCGGTCGTCTGCCGGCGCACGTAATCCGGCGGCACGAGCTTCAGGTTCGGGGTGGTGACCTCCAGGTAGTAGCCGAAAACCTTGTTGAAGCGGATCTTGAGCGAGCCGATGCCGGTGCGCCGCCGCTCCTCGGTCTCCATCGCCGCGAGGGTCGCCTTGCTGTCCCGAGCGAGCGCGGACAGTTCGTCGATCCCGGCCGAGAAGCCCGCGCGGACGAAGCCGCCGTCCTTCACCGCGGGGGGGGGCTCATCGACGAGCGCACGGGAGAGAACCCCGGCGAGATCGTCGAGTCCGTCGAGGCCGGCCCGCGCGGACGACAGCAGCCTGGCGGCCGGGGACCCAGCGCCCTCTCCCCCGCCCGGCGGGGGGAGCCGGGTGTCCCCCGCATCCCGGTGATCCCCCTGCAGACCGTCGAGGAGCCGGCGCAGCTCGGGGAGGCGAGAGAGCGAGTCGCCGAGCGCCCGCAGGTCGCGGGGGCCGCCCTGACCCAGCGCGAGCTTGCCCGCGAGCCGCTCGACGTCACGCACGCGGCGCAGCTCCGCGTGGAGCGCCTCGCGGGAGAGCGGCCGTGCGACTAGGAGCTCGATCGCGTCCAGCCGCTCGGTGATCTTGTCGAGGTCGAGCAGCGGCCGGAGGATCCAGTCGGCGAGCCGGCGTCCTCCCATCGCGGTCGCGGTCCGGTCGAGGACCGAGAGGAGCGAGCCTTCCCGCCCGCCGTCCCGCAGCGACCGCGTCAGCTCGAGGTTGCGGCGCGTGCTCTCGTCGAGGATCAGGAACTCGTAGGGGCGGTAGACCTCGACGCGATCGACGTGGGGGAGCGCCCGCCGCTGCGTCACGCTCGCGTAGCGGAGGACCGCGGCGCACGCCCCGGCGGCGAGGGCGGAGAGGCCCGGGGCATCGCGGCCGGCGAGCAGCGCGGCGTCGGACGGAGCGCCCGGCGCGGCCTCGATCGTCTTCGCCGCGGTCGGGTCGCCGGGGCCCGCGGGCGCGCGCGCGATCGCGGCGCCGAGGTCGGCGAACCGCTCCGCGGCGAGGCCCGGCGGGAGCAGGATCTCGGAGGGCGCGTGGCGCCACAGCTCGTCGTGGAGGGCGCCCTCGTCCTCGACCTCGGTCGCGAGCAGCCGCCCGGTCGAGAGGTCGAGGAAGGCGGCCCCGAAGCGGCCCGACGGATCCGCCTGGACGCCGGCGAGGAAGCGCGCGGCGCGTGGATCGAGCAGCTCCTCGTCGAGGACCATGCCGGGGGTCACGACCCGCGTCACCTCGCGCCGGAAGAGCTTCGCGGAGGGGCCCGGCTCGTCGAGCTGGTCGCAGATGGCGACCTTGTGGCCGGCCGAGACGAGCCGGGCGACGTAGCCGCGCGCCGCGTGGTACGGGACGCCGCACATGGGCACCCGGTCGTCGCCCTTGCTCCGGGAGGTGAGGGTGATGTCCAGGATCGCGGAGGCGGTCAACGCGTCTTCGAAGAAGAGCTCGTAGAAGTCGCCGAGCCGGAAGAGGAGGAGCGCGTCCGGGACCTGGGCCTTGATGTCCAGGTATTGGCGCATCATGGGGGTGGTGGGCGCGACCCCCTCGCTCTTGCCCTCCTCCCCGCCGGGGGAGAGGGCTGGGGCGAGGGGTCCCCGCGCCGGAGAGGGCTCCATGGCCACGGGCGCGGAGGTTAGCAGAGGTGGAGGCGGCGTGATAGGCTTCCAAGACTCCGAGGTGAACCGTCACGATCCGTGAAGCCTTCAAAGACCTGGCGAGGCTGCGCCAGATCTCGCTCATCGTCGTCCGCCACGGTTTCGGAGAGTGGCTCGCCCGGGCGCGGGTGAAGGACCGCGTCGGGATCGCCGAGAGCGAGGGCGCGCCGGCTCCCGAGGTCGGGCGTCCATCGACCGCGCGCCGGTTCCGCGAGCTGCTCGCTGACCTCGGCCCGACGTTCATCAAGATGGGCCAGGTCCTCTCGACCCGCGCCGACATCCTCCCCGCGGAGTACGTCGAGGAGCTCTCCCACCTCCAGGACGCGGCGTCGCCGATCCCAGTCGAGACGGTCCGCAGAGAGATCGCGCGAGGCCTCGGCAGGCCGTGGGACGAGGCGTTCGCCTCGATCGACGAGGCGCCGCTCGCCTCCGCCTCGATCGCCCAGGTCCACCGCGGCCGCACGCGGGCAGGCGAGGACGTGGCCGTCAAGGTCCAGCGTCCGGAGATTCGCGAGCAGATCGAGACCGACCTCGACCTGCTCTACTACCTGGCGAAGCTTCTGGAGGCTGCCGTCGAGGAGGTCGGCGTCTACACGCCATCCGGGATCGTCGAGGAGTTCGACCGGGCCATCCACGAGGAGCTGGACTTCGAGAACGAGGCGAAGAACCTCCGGGCGTTCGCCGAGGCGAACCGCGAGCGGCCTTACCTCGTCATCCCGCGGGTCTACGACGAGCTGTCCAGCCGCACCGTCCTGACGATGCAGTTTCTCGCCGGCACCAAGATCACCGACGTGCGGGACGAGCTGTTTCCGCGGACGGAGCTCGCCAAGCTCATCGTCCAGGAGGCCTTCCACCAACTCTTCTCGGACGGCCTCTTCCACGCCGACCCCCACCCGGGGAACCTCCTCGTCCTGCCCGGCCGCCGGGTCGCGATGCTCGACTTCGGCCTCGTCGGGCGCCTGACCGCGGGGATGCAGCAGACGCTCGTCATGCTGACTCTCGCCGTCGCGCTCGGCGATCCCGACACGGTGGCGCGGGTCGTCTACCGCATCGGCATCCCGGACACGCGCACGAACCTCGCCGCCTTCAAGGGCGACATCGCCACCCTGCTCGGCCGCTACCTGGGCCGGCGGCTCGACCAGATCGACGCGGGGTCGCTGCTGCGGGATCTGCTGGATCTCGCGGTCCGCTACCGCATCCGGATCCCGCGCGAGTACGCGCTCCTCTCGCGCGCATCGGTCGCCACCGAGGGGATCATCCGGCAGCTCGACCCGAAGCTCGACATCGCGGCGTCGGTGCTCCCGTACGTGCGGGAGATCCTCTTCGGGAGGCTCGCGCCGACCTCGCTCCAAGGGGGGCTGTTGCGCGGGGCGCTGCGGCTCCAGGAGTTTGCCCAGGACGTGCCGGTCCAGCTCTCCCAGATCCTGATGGACATGGAGGGTGGCAAGCTCGTGGTCAACGTCCAGGGGCGGCAGCTCGACGAGCTGGCCGACGCGGTCCGCCGGCTCGCGGTCGTCCTGATGTCCGGGATGCTCGGCGCGGCGCTCGTGGTGGGCGCGTTCATCAGCGTCTCCCGCCGGGAGTGGTCGTTCCACGGCGTCCCGGTGCTCGGCGCCATCGCCGTCGCCCTCGCGGCCATGCTCTTCGGGGCGGTGGGCACATGGTACTTCGTCGTCGTGCGCTTGAAGAAGATCCGGCTCGCCGGCTGGCTGCGCCGCCCGCGGCGTCCGTGAGCCTTACGGGCGCGCCGCCCGCTCGACCGGGGCGGGAGAAGTGAGGACCAGGGCGATCTCGAACCAGCGCTGCCAGCGGCGAAAGGCGGGATCCTGCCGGGACGCGAGGGTGGCGAGGGCGGCGCGCAGCCGGATCGGCACGTCGAAGGGGACGGGCACGCCTTCGAGGGTCGCGAGCTCGGCGCCGAGCCAGAGCGCGTCGAGCTGCGCGGGCCCCAGCGGGGTGCCGGTGCGGCGTTCGAGGTCGTCCGCGCGGGCGAGCGCGTCGCCGGACCAGCGGGCGGCGGCGGCGAGGTCGCCGCGCCGGCCCGCGCCGGCGGCGAGACGCGCGTCGACGAGCGCGAGCGCTTCGAGGTCCTCGTCGTGGCCGGAGGCACGCAGGCGTTCGAGCCATTGCCCGCGGAGCTCTTCGAGCACCCGGGTGGCGTCGCCGAACCGGCCGAGGGCAAGGTCGGCGTTCGCCTCGAGGCCCAAGACCGCGCGCCGATCGCGGCGGAGCGCCGCGGCCGGCTTCGTGCGGGTCCCGCCGAGCGCCGCGGCGATCGCCGGATCGGCGAGCGCGCGCTTCACCTCCGCGATGTCGGCGAGGGTGCGCTCGGGCTTGCCGGCGCCGAGGGCGGCTGCCGCGTGCCCGAGGAGGGCGCCGACCCGGTTGCGGCCGGCACGGCCGCCGCCGGACGGCAGGAGCGGCAGCTCCGCGTCATAGAGGGAGAGGGCGCGGGCGAACCTTCCCGCCGCGAGGTGGTAGAGGCCCGCCCGATCGAGGGCGAGGACGCGGAACCCGGCGAGGGCAGGCGAGGCGTCAACCTCGGCGAGCGCCCGATCCGCGGTCTCCGCCGCGTCGGCGTCGTGCCCGATGTGGAAGAGGTCGCGGGCGCGGGCGAGGTGGGCCGCGAGGCTCGCCGCGCCGTCCGGGTAGGGGAGCTTCTCGCGGTCGTCGAGGTGCGCGAGGGCGATTCGGTAATTCCCGACCGTCGTGTGCAGGAGGCCGAGCTGGCTCTCGACCATCGCCTGGTAGCGGGGGTTCTTCTCCGACAGCTCGAGGGCGACGAGGAGGTGGGTGTCGGCGCGTTCGGCGTCGCGCACGTCGTGCGAGCGCCGAAAGACGTCGATCAGGATCGAGCCGTAGAGCGCCTGGGCCGCGCGCGCGCCGTGGAGGGTCGCCCACTCGGACCGCAACAGCGAGAGCGCTTGCTGCTTCGCCCGGGCGTGCTCGGCGTCCGGCAGACCCGGCAGCGCGCGGGCGAGCAGGTAGGCGCGGGCGAAGGCGACGAGAGCGGCGGGCGGCGAGTCGGGGCGGTGCCGCCACTCGGCGGCGAGGGCGGCGGGACTCTCCCCCGCGCGCAGCCGGAGATCGAGCGACTCGACGAGGCTCTCGAGCGACCCGGTCCGCTCGAAGACTCGATCGAAGTCGGCCCGCGCGGCGCCCGGCTTGCCCTCGGCCAGCCGCCGGAACGCGCGGCCCACGAGCGCCCGGCGAAAAAGGCGTACGGCGCGGCGCCGCTCGGTGGTCCCGGCCGGCACGTCGTTCAGGTAGCGCGTCGCGACGGCCTCGATCACCGGGTCGGCCCCCACCTCCTCCGCCCGCGCCAGCCCTTCGAGGACGACGGCCCGCCGGCGGTCCGGCCCGGCGGCGCTCCGGTAGAGCGCGAGCAGGGCGGCCGTCGCCTCGGGCGGGGGATCCGCGTCCCGGATCGCGAGCACCGTCCGGCCGAGCGCGAGGGCGAACGAGAGCTCCGAGCCCGGCGGCGCCAGGGACTGCTCCCGGACGAGCGTCGCGGCGGCGGCGTCCCACGACCGGCCCCGGACGAGCGCGTGGACGGCCGCGCGGGCGTAATCGAGCCGCGCGTCCGCCGGCAATCCCATGTCCGCGGCGAGCCGGAGGCAGACACGGGTGAGGTTGGCGCGGTCGTCGAGGGCGCGATAGAGCGCGTCCGCCCCCTCGGCGTACAGCTCGATCACCGACCGAGGCGTGCCCTCGTCGACGCCGGCGGCTTCGAGCTCGCGGCGCGCGGCGCCGAAGTCGCCGAGGGAGAGCGAGATCTCGGCACGGACGACGTGGGAGAGCGTGACGGCGGCAGGTGAATCGCCGGCTCCGGGCGCGAGGTCCTGGAACCGGCGGCGGGCCTGCGGGACGAAGTCGGCAATCGCCCGGCCGCGCTCCATCTCGCGCCTCGCCCGGCGCTGCGCGACGAGCGCGAGGAGCGGGCGCGAGAGGCCCTTGCTCCGCGGGTCCGGCAGGGTCTCCAGGCGACGCGCGTAGAAGGCGGCCGCGTCGAAGTCGCCCTCGTTTAGGTGCAGCCGCGCGAGCCGGACCAGCAGCAGGCGCCGGGCCTCCACGTCCCGCGTGAGGGACAAGAGATGGCGGTAGAGCAGGAGCTGCTCCGCCCGGCCGTCGGCGAGGTCGATCTCCTCGCGGACGCGGGCGGCGTCCCAGTCCTCGGGGATCTCCCCGCCCGGGGGGAGGTCGTAGACGGCGAGGCCGGCGCCGTGCGAGCAGGTCGCGGTGAGCTTCCCGGCCGTGAGCGCCGGGTACCGGCAGTCCCAGGAGCCATCGGTGAGCTGTTGCGGCGCCGTCGCCGAGGCGATCGCGGGCGCGTCGTCCCGATCGGCGGGGAAGGGCACCCGGAAGAGCACCCCGTGGTCCGAGGCGTCGGTGGTGCCGTCGTGGTTGCTGTCGGTCATGAACTGGACGAAGTAGAGCCAGCGGCCGTCCAGGGAGAACGAAGGTTCGCCGCTCACCCCGGGCAGATCGAGGGCGATCGACACCGCGTCGCCGCCGCGGTCGAGGCGCAGCGCCTCGAGGTGGGGCGCGGCGTGGGCGGCGAAGGCCGGGCCGACCGACGCGGTGTCCCGCGCCACGGGGACGAAGACGAGCCACCGGCCGCCCGGGGAGATCGCTGGGCTCGTCAAGTTGCGGGAGAAGCGGGGCCGGGCGGACAGGCGGCTGCCGACGGTCACATCGAGCAGGGCGAGGTTGCCTTCGATCGATTCCCGTGAGAGGAGCAGCAGGCGGGTCGGGTCGATCCAGGCCGCCTGCAACGCGGAGAACGATCCGGGCAGGCAGCGCCGATCCCCTCCGGCCGGGAGGTCGCGGACGCAGAGCTGGCCGGTCGCCGTGTCGCGATACGAGAGGTAGGCGAGCCGCCGGCCGTCCGGGGAGATCCGCGGCGCGTCGACGTCCGCGTCCTCGTCGAACAGCCGCGCCGACCGGCCGTCTTCGACGTCCTCGGCGTAGATTTCGTTCATCGTGGCGAGGTTGCCGACGTAATAGAGCGTCTGCCCATCCGGCGAGAGCTGCCCGAGGAACTGGTCGCCGTCGCCGGCCGTCAGCCGGTCGGGGCGGGCGACGCCGTCCGCGACCTCGTCATCCTGGCCGAAGGCCGCGGAGGCCGGGAGCGCGAGCGAGACGACCGTCGCGGCGAGGAGCAGGCCGGTGGCCGCCGCCCGCCGCGAGGAGGATCCGTCCCCTGGGCCCCCTCGCCGCACCTCGTCTCGGCGGGAGCCTCGCCGAACCTTCGCGCGGCCCGCGCAGCCTCGGCGGCCGTCGATCAACACCGCTTGGCCTCCCAGCCGCCGTCGTCCCGCTGGATCCAGCCGCCGCAGATGACCCCCTCGGCGTGGAGCTTTACCCAGAGATGGCGGAGCGCCGCCTCCGAGACCTCCGGCCGCTCCTCGTGCAGCCAGCGCCAGAGCTCGGCGCGGGCGCGGTTCACCCGTTCCACGAGCAGCACCGCCTCCCTCCGATCGACGGCGCCGTGACACGCCTTCGGCGTCGCGACGATGAACCCGTCTCGCGCCTCGCCCCAGCAGTGCTGCGCGAGCAGCCCGTCGACCCGGTCGGCGTCGGTCATCCCTGTCCGCTCGACGATGGGCGGCGCCGCGATGCCGAGCGCCTCGAGCTGCGCCGGCGTCAGGGGAACGGGGTGCGGCACGATCGCCGCTCGCGCGAGCTTCTCCTCCAACTCGGGGAACGATCCGCCCGCCTGTTCCTCGAGGACGGTGGCGCGATCGACGACGACGAACTCCGGCGCGGGGATGCAGGCGAGGGAGAATGGCAAGAGCAGGAGCAGCGGCTTCATTGGACGATCTCCGGGTTGTCCGAGAACGAGGCGAAGAGCCGATCGACGAGCGGTTCCATCGGGATCCCGCGCATCTCTCCGACCTTGAAGAGGCCCGCGAGCCCGCCGAACCGGACGGCGGCGTCGGCGAAGCCGTGGTCGAAGACGAGCCGGACGTGATCCGGGTAGCCGAGGGCGAGATCCCGCCGCAGGCGGTTCGCCGCGGCGTTGGTCCGGTGCGGATCGGCGAGGTCCAGGAGGTCAAGCAGGTGGCGGCGGCCGATCTTGAGGATCTCCGCGTGGCCGTCCACGCTCCGATCGCGTCCGGAGACGACGACGGCGGCGTTGCCGTCGAACGGCTCTCCATGGGACGACTGGACGCCGTTCGCGCGCACGTGGAGCCGGAGCGTCGAGCTGCGCCCCTCCCAGTCGAGCGTGCACTCCCCGGCGATTCGCCCCCCGCGCACGCCCAGCTCCATCTGGCTCATCGAGACGATGTTCTGCGCGATCCGGAGGTTACCCGCGATCGGAGCGATCGAAACTTCGGGGGTGACGAGGCCGCGGGCGGAGACGAAGCTGCGGCGGTGGAGGAGCGGCTGCTGGTCGGGGAACCGGAGGTACGGATCCGCGTCGCCGCGCAGCCACTGGACGCCGCCCTCGCCGGCCGAGAAGTCGGCGTTCACCGGGACCTCGCCGTCGAGCGTGTCGACGCGGATGCCGCGGCCCGGCAGGGAGAGGCTGACACCCGCCAGCCGGACGTCGGCCGCGGTATGGAACAGGAGCAGATCCGGGGAGGCGACGCGGAACGTGACGGAGGCGGTGCCCTCGCCGCTCGCGACCTCCGGGGTGTTGGAGAACCGCGACAGGTCCTGCCGGATCTCCCCGCGGAGGGCGAGCTTCTTCTGGACCGCCCCGAGCATCAACCCCCCCGAGAGCTCCAGGGAGGTCCCCCCGGCGCCGTTCTCGAGGGACAGGCGCGACAGCCGGACCGTTCGATCGCGATCGATCTGTGCCGCGAGGCCGACGGTCACCTCCCCGATCGGGTACTCGGGGACGGCCCGCTGCCGCACGGTCCGAACGGCCAGGTGGTCGATCAGGTCGAGGGTCCCGCCGCCGTCTTCGCTCGCCTCGATCCGGTCGACGATGGACCGGAGGTCGGCGCTTCGCGCTCCCAGCGAGACGTGGGCGGTGTCCGCGGTCAGGCTCCCATCGACGCGGCGCCGGCTCCCGTCCCCCTGGAAGCGGCCGGAGAAGGAGAGCGCGGGGAGGCGGGCCTCCGCGTCCCCGGACGAAAAGTGGAGCCCCGTCAGGCGCGCGTCGAGCGTCCCCTCGATGGCGGGCGCGGGCGCCTCCGACAGGCGCGGGAGGCCCCGCGCGCCGAACCCGGCGAGGATGCCGCGAACGAGCCCGCGGCTCGACAGCGACAGGTCGAGCGGTCCGAGATCGATGGCCGGCGTCGTGGGAGCGAGGGAGGCGAGCCGCGAGAGGTGTACGCTCCCGTCATACGAGAGCGCCCGGCGGGCCCGATCGACGCCGAGCGTCGCGTCGAGGCTCGCGACGGGCCACCTCCCTCCCGATGAGCGCATCCGGGCCTGCAGGCCCGGCTTGCCTGCGTCGAAGGTGATCTCGGCCTGGATTCGGCCGTCGGCTGGCCGGGCCGTCCCGACCGCGAGCTGGCGCAGTCGCAGATCGAGGCGCGCCTCCTGGCGCTGCGCCGTTCCGTCCGAAACGAGGGCCAGATCGAGCGCGCGCGCGGCGACCGCGGGGCCCGCGCCCGCGAGGGCCGGCCGATCGACGTGCAGCTCCGTTCGCTGCCGTAGGCGAGGGGGGCCGGCCGCGAGCCCCTCGACCCGTCCGGCGCTGGTGAGCGAGAACCCCATCCGTTCCCACGGCACGGAGAGCGCCGCGGGCTGGAAGGCGCGGGCCGCGGCGAGGCTTGCCGCCGATGCCGACAGGGTGAAGTCCAGGTCGTCGGCCCCTTTCCCGGCGCCGAACGCGGCGTGGAAGGGTCCGGCGGTCAGGTCCGCGTGGAGCTCGCCGCGGCTCGCGGCCGGATGGGCGAGCACGGGCTCGACCTTCGCGAGCGTGAGGCTCAGGCGCACCGGCCCATCCAGGAGCGCCGGGTGGCGTTCACGCTCGGGCCCTACGGCAGGTCGGGGTGGGGCGGCGAGGGCTTCCCCCCCGCGGCGGCCGGCGAGGCCCCGTCCTGCCTCGGCGCGCACGGTCAGGCGCGAGAGCTGCAGCGTCCCTCCGGCGGCGAGCGGCCCGCGCCCCGGGGAGGTCGCGGTCAGGTCGACCCGCGCTTCCTTCCCCATGACGCGGAGCGCCCCCGTATCGAGGTCGAGCCCGGCCGCCTTCACGGACAGCCGGATCGTCGCCGGAGAGGAGAGGGGCGCGCCCGGATCGAACCGGGCCGGATCCAGCCGCAGCACGAGGCCGTCGGCCGTGGCCTTCCGGCCTGGCGCGTCCAGCCGCAGCCGTTCGAGATCGAGCGATCCGACGACCGTCAGCTTCCCGGCGTCCGGGGTGGCCCGCAGCGACCAGCGCGCGCCGCGCGCCGAGAGTGCGCCGGCCGCGACCGCGTCGAGTGCTCCGCTCGCCTCGACCGCGCCGCCCGGGCCGAGCCGAGGCAGCGGCCCGAGCACGAGGTCGCGAAGTTCGCCGTGGAGCCGGCCGCGCAGCGGCCCTGGGTCGAAGCCGATCGCCTTCGCGACGGCCGCGACCGGCGCGAGGTCCGCGTCGAGGGCGGCGGCCACGACCGTCGCGGGCGCGTCCGGTGCATCCGGGAGATCGAGGCGGGCGGTCCCCCGCGCGGCGCCGCCCGCGAGGGCGACGCGCGTGAGGTCGATCTCGGTCCGCCCCCGGGCCGGCTCGAAGCGGCTGCTCGCGGAGAGGGCGAGCAGGCGATCGCGCGTTACGCCCGGGACGAAGAGCCCCTGAATCAACCCCATCCCATCGCCGGACGGCCGATCCGGGCCCACCGGCTTCCGGGGCCCCATCGAAGATGGGGATGCGTCGACTGCGGCATGCTCCGGTGGGTAGGCCTCGTTGCCGCGCCTCGCATCGACGACCCGTCTCGACGGCCCGGCTCGGTCCGGGGATGGATTCGCAAGCTCGAGGCTCTGCCGGAGCGAGGAGACCTCGAGGCTCAAGTCCGCCGCGCCGGGATCGATCGAAGCCGAGAGCTCGACCTGGGCCCGAGCCTCGAACGTGGGCCTGTCCGGCCGCGCTCGTCGCACCACGACGTCATTCGGCGCGGCCGTGTGCAGCGCGAGCCCCCAGCCCGCCGTCCCCCGCTCGGCCCGCACATGGAGCGGGGGCAGCTCCAGGACGGTCCGGTCGCTCGGCGCGCCATCCCGCAGCCGGACGAGCGTCACCGTCGCGCCCGCGAGGTCGACGGTCCGCGCGGGGGGCGTCCGCGCGAGCCAGCGGGCGGGTTGCGAGGAGAGCGGCGGCGCCGGAGCCGGGGGGCCGGCCGCGGGCGGCGCGAGCGCGGAGAGCGAATCTCCGTGCGCGTCCTCGACGACGGTCACGGCCACGTCCCGCATGAGGATCCGCTCGATCGGCGGCCCTCCGCCGCGCAGGGACGCCCACGACCAGTCGATCTCGACGAGCCCGGCGCGCAGGAGATCCGGCTCGGTCGCCCGGAAGGTGGGCGGCGACCGGACGGCGAGCCCCTCGACGCGCAGGCCCGATGCGAGGGCGAGCCGGAGCGAGCGCCAGTCGAGGTCGACGCCGGCGGCCCGATGGACGAACGACGCGATTTGGCGCCGCGCCCAGGAGGTTTCGAGCAGGCGGGCGGCGAGGATCACGGCCACGATCGAGAGCATCGGCAGGGCCGCGGCCACCGCGGTCACGATCCACGGCCATCGCCGGCGCCTGCCGCCGGTCTCTCGTCCTCGGGTGCCCACCGGCTCCGAGATTCTAACCCCCCGCGCTCCGCGTCAACGGCCGGGGTAGAATCGGGGCCCCATGCCCACCCTTTCCGTCGCCATCGTCGCTTGCGACGAGGAGCGCGACCTGCCGCGCTGCCTCGATTCGGTCCGGTTCGCCGACGAGCGGATCGTGGTCGACTCCGGCAGCCGCGACCGGACGCGGGAGGTGGCCGCGGCGGCGGGGGCGCGCCTCGTCGACCAGCCCTGGCTCGGCTATGGCGCGCAGAAGGCGTTCGCGTTCGCGCAGGCGACGGGCGACTGGATCCTGAGCCTGGACGCCGACGAGGCGCTCTCGCCGGACCTCGCCGCCGCCATCCCCGAGGCCATCTCCCGTGCCCGCGGCGACGGCTTCCGGCTCCGCTTTCGCTCCCGGATGTTCGGCCGCACGCTCCGCTTCGGCGGCTTCGGCCATGAATCGCACCTGCGCCTCTTCCGGCGCGGCCGGGCCCGCGGCGACGGGCGGGCGATCCACGAAGGCATCACGGTGGACGGCCCCGTCGCGACCCTCCCCGGCCACGTGCTCCACGAACCCTACGCGACCCTCTCCGAGTACCTCGTGAAGCTCGAACGGTACAGCACGCTCGCCGCGCGGGAGCGCCGGGCCGCCGGCCGCCGCTTCTCCCCGCTCGCGGCGGCCCGCCTGCCGTGGGGGTTCTTCCGGCGCTACGTGCTCTGGCTCGGCCTCCTCGACGGGTACGCGGGCTACCTGGCCGCCTCGCTCGGCGCGCTCTCGGACTTCCTGAAGGACGCGAAGCTCCAGGAGCTCGAACGGGTCGGGTAGACCCATCGACCCCGCGCGGGTTCACCGCGCGGGTCTGAGGTTCGTCTCGATCCACTTCACGACGTCGGTCGTCGGGGTGCCGGGGGTGAAGATCTCGGCCACGCCGCGAGCCTTCAGGCGCGTGATGTCCTCCTCCGGGATGATGCCGCCGCCGAAGACCGTCACGTCCGCCGCCCCGCGGGCGCGCAGCAGGTCGACGACCGCGGGGAAGAGGGTGAGGTGCGCGCCGGAGAGGATCGACAGGCCGACCGCGTCCACGTCCTCCTGCAGGGCGGCGGCGACGATCATCTCGGGCGTCTGGTGCAGGCCGGTATAGATGACCTCGTAGCCCGCGTCGCGCAGGGCGCGGGCGATGATCTTCACCCCGCGGTCGTGGCCGTCGAGGCCGGCCTTGGCGACCAGGATGCGGAGCTTGCGGCGGGGTTCGTTCTCGGTGGCGGCCTTCTCGTCCATGGCGGGGCGAGCTTACGCGCGCGGGGGCCCCGGGGACAAGCACCGCGTGCGACGGCTGAGATTCAGAGCAGAGGTCTCCGCTTCGCAGCTAGCTGGAATCGGACGCCGGCAGCCTCCCGTCCACGGCCCCCCAGCCCGATCGCTAGGGTGGCTCATCCATAGCTGGAACGACGGGTCCTGCGGCTGGAAGGGCCGCTCATTCGGCTGCAAACGTGTTTCCTCACTGCGGGAGAGGAGAGTTGTCATCTCCCACCTCCTTCCGCGATGAGGTCGATCCGATCGTCGAAGAGGTCGACCGGATCGACGAAGAGGTCGACCGGATCGTCGATGAGGTCGATCGGATCGACGAAGAGGTCGACTTAATCGACGATGAGGTCGATCGGATCGACGATGAGGTCGACTTAATCGACGAAGAGGTCGACCTGATCGACGAAGAGGTCGATCGGATCGACGAAGAGGTCGACCTAATCGTCGATGAGGTCGACTTAATCGCCGATGAGGTCGACCAGATCGCCGATGAGGTCGACTTAATCGCCGATGAGGTCGACTTAATCGCCGATCAGGTCGACCAGATCGTCGATGAGGTCGACTTAATCGACGATGAGGTCGACCTCATCGACGATCTGGTCGATCGGAGCGGAGGGAAGGTCGGCCCCAGGGAACGCGGTGACGGACAAGCGGATTCTCCAGCAAGGACGCGGAGATACCCGCGTGGATCCTGCATGCTGGGCAGGAGGTGATCCGGCTGGAAGGATAGGCTCGCCGGCAGGGAGGCACCGATCCTCCGCCATGAACATGACTTCGGCGTCGATGAATGGAGCGCTCTTTGCGAGGGACGCGTGTTCATCGGGGCAGCGGTGAGGGGGAGCGGGGGTTCGCCGCCGTTTCGTGCCGGACGCGGTCGGCGTTGCGCCTCGCGTGATCGCCTCTGGCGTCGAGGGAATCGATACGCGGCCAAGAGGCTCGGGGCCGCGCACCCTCTTCCGGACCGCCTGACGGCGGTCCTCTGGCAGGGGGAGCCCAGTTCCCCCCGCACCCCCCATCACACCACAGCCTCCGTAAGAGCATCCCGAAATCTTTGCGCGGCGAGAGCATTCTCGGAAGCAGTCGATCAGAGCGCACGGGCCGGCCATTTCCTGGATCGTGAGCGGGCGCGGGGAGCGCGTGAGCCCCGCGCCGGCCGGGGAGGCCGGGTGAGCGTTGCCGGGGCGCCGGCCGTCTGCTAGGAGATCGGTGTGAAATGGCTGCCGTCGCGAGAAAGCCGAGACCGAAGCGAGACGGACGCCCGAGGAGTGCGGAGCGGAAACGTACTCTTTGCAGTACGTTCACCAGCGAAGCGACGAGGCCGCCCGTCGCGAGCGAAGGGATCGGCTTTCGCAGTAGGCAGCCATTTGACGCCGGTCTCGTAGACCGGCTGCCGCCCGAGGAGGCCCACATGAGCGAGATCGTCCTGGTCCGAGCGCGCGAGATCCTGGATTCGCGCGGCAACCCCACGCTGGAGGCGGAGGTCGAGCTCTCCTCGGGCGACGTGGGGCGTGCGGCCGTCCCCTCGGGCGCGTCCACCGGCGACCACGAGGCCGTGGAGCTGCGCGACGCCGACCCCCGCCGGTTCGGGGGCAAGGGCGTCCGCAAGGCGGTCGGGAACGTCAACGAGACGCTGGCGAAGATCGCCGTCGGACTCGACGCCGACGATCAGGCGGGCCTCGACCGGCGGCTGTGCGAGGCGGACGGCACGCCGAACAAGGCGAGGCTCGGCGCGAACGCGATCCTCGGCGTCTCGCTCGCCTCGGCGCGGGCGGCCGCGCAGTCGCACGGCCTGCCGCTCTGGCGCTCTCTCGGGGGCGCGGGGACGCGCACGCTCCCTGTGCCGCAGATGAACATCCTGAACGGCGGCAAGCACGCCGACACCCGGGTGGACTTCCAGGAGTTCATGGTCCTCCCCGTGGGCGCTCCGAGCTTCTCGGAGGGACTCCGCTGGGGCGCGGAGGTCTTCCACGCGCTCAAGACGATCCTCAAGGGGCGCGGCAAGCGGACCTCCGTGGGCGACGAGGGCGGCTACGCTCCCGACCTCGCGAGCAACGAGGAGGCGCTCCAGCTCGTGCTCGAGGCCGTCCGCGCGGCCGGCTATGAGCCCGGGAGGCAGATCGCCCTCGGCCTCGACGCGGCGGCGAGCGAGCTCTACGACGCCGTCTCCCGGCGATACCGGCTCGCGGGGGAGGAGCGGGAGTTCGACGCGGCGGGTCTGGTCTCCTACTGGGCCGACCTGTGCGGCCGCTACCCCATCGTCTCGCTGGAGGACGGGATGGCCGAGGACGACTGGGAGGGCTGGGCGCTCCTGACGAAGAAGGTCGGCGCGAAGGTCCAGCTCGTCGGCGACGACATCTTCGTGACGAACGTCGCGCGGCTCGCGCGCGGGATCGCCGAGGGGAGCGCCAACGCCGTGCTCATCAAGGTCAACCAGATCGGCACGCTCACCGAGACGCTCGACGCGGTCCGCCTCGCCCAGAAGAGCGGCTGGGGCGTCGTGATCAGCCACCGCTCGGGCGAGACGGAGGACACGACCATCGCCGACCTCGCCGTCGCGACCGACGCGGGGCAGATCAAGACCGGCTCCGCGAGCCGTTCGGAGCGGATCGCGAAGTACAACCAGCTCCTCCGGATCGAGGAGAGGCTCGGCGCGGGCGCGAGGTACGGCGGGAGGCTGCGCCCGGTGGCGCTTCAAGAAGCGGGTCGGGGATAAGAGCCCGTGAATTAACCCCCGGACCGAGCCAGGCCGTCGAGGGGAATGGCCTTCGCCCGAGAGGCGCGCCGGGGCGCTGCACCCGGCCTGGGGGAAATGGCGCACCCACCCTCACCCGGAGCCCCGCGCAGAATCCGCGTCCTCCCGCCTCGCGTGCGCTTCAAACGCGCGGTCTTGGAGCTTTGAGCCGGTAAATCAAGTGGTCAGCAGTCGCGGCACGAACGTTGCTAGTTACCAGGCTCGCGCCGGCACCCTGCCGCACGGAGGAGAGACACAATGTCGAGGATGACGAAGAGTTGGGTCGGTTCCATCGTGGCGATTCTCTTTGCCGCCGGTTGTTCCGGCGCGGCCGGTCCGAAGGGGCCCGCCGGTCCCACGGGTCCCGCGGGGGTCGCGGGCGCTACGGGCGTGGCAGGGACCGACGGCACCGCGGGAGCCGCTGGCTCCGTCGGTCCCACCGGAGCGACGGGCGGCGCGGGGGCCGCGGCTCCGATGACCGGGACCGTCACCGTCCTGGTGGAGGAGGGGACGGGATCCCTCGACGCCGGAGCGGCCGGCCCGCTCGCGGGGGTCACGGTCACGGCGACGACGACCACGGGCGGCGCCATCACGATCGACGGCGGCACGACCGGCCTCACGACGACCGCGACCACCGGCGGCGACGGGGCGGCGACCCTGCTCCTGCCGACCGGATTCTTCGAGGTTTCGTTCTCGCTCGAGAACTACGCCCCGCCCGCGCCAGTCCTCGTCGGCGTCGATCCGCTCCAGACGGTGGCGGTCACGGCGGTCATGAACGAGGCCGCGAGCGCGAAGCCGGCGGTCACGCTGGTCGCCTCGCCGGCCGGTGAGATCGGGTACGGCAACACCACGCAGATCACCGCGACGGCGACGAGCCCGGTGGGGGCGGCCCTGACGTACTCCTGGAAGAACGCGACCGCCTTCGGACTCGGAACGGTGACCGGGTCCGGTACGACGGCCACCGTGACGCTGCCGACGATCGCCGCCGCCAACGCGCGGCAGCCCGATCCGACCGCGACGGGCTGGCAGCTCGGCGGCTTCGTCTCCGGCTACGCCATCCCGGCGCAATTCGGCGTGCTGCCGATCCTCTCCGACACGCAAGGGTCGACGACCGCCGCGGTCACGGTCAGCGATCCGTATGGCCAGTCCACGACGGCGACGATCACCGTCGCCGCGGCGAGCCCGCAGACGCCGACGATGAACCACGCGGTCGGCACCCGGGTCTACCTGAACGCGGGCGGCCCGCTCGCCAACGGCCAGAGCTGGAGCCTCACGGCGCCCGCGACCTCGAAGGTGACCGGCTTCGACAACGCCACCGCGCAGTTCCCGTCGTTCATCCCCGATGTTCCCGGCAAGTACGTCGCCACGCTCGGGACGGAGAGCCTCACGATCTACGCGAGCACCTGGGTCGGCTGCATCGACGGGTCGCAGACGACGCCGATCGGGGGCCTGGTCAACGCCTGGAACGGCTCGACGCCGGTGCCGTACGGGATCCAGGGGCTGTGCGCCGGCTGCCACATGGGCGACGGTGCGAACGCCATCGACGAGTTCACGCCCTGGATGGGGACGCGCCACGCCCTGAAGATGACCTACGGCATGGACGGGACGGCCGGCTTCGTCTCCGGCGAGGGCTGCCTCTCCTGCCACGGCGTCGGCTTCGATCCCGCGAACCAGGACCCCTCGGTGGCCGGCGGCCTCTCCTACGTCGCGGCCAACGACAACTGGGTCTACCCGGCGAAGCCGAACCCGACGGCCTGGGCGAACACCCCGGCGGCGGTGCAGCAGCTCTCGAACATCCAGTGCGAGAACTGCCACGGCCCGCAGGGCGGCGGGGGCGGGAACCTCTCGGCGGCCCACAAGCTCACCGACGTGGACGGCACCCCTCAGCCTTTCCAGTCGCCCCGGATCTCGTACGCGGCTGAGGACTGCGGCATCTGCCACGCCTCGAGCACGCACCACCACCACTACTCGGAGTGGGCGACCCCCGACCCGACGCATCCCTCGGTGAGCTACAACGGCGGGATGGGGCACATGAACCTCGCCACCGCCCAGAAGGAGGGCATGACCAAGGTCGGCGGGCAGGACGCGCTCAACCCGAGTTGCGGCCGTTGCCACACCGCGCAGGGCTTCACCGAGTACGTGGACAACCTCCAGCAGGGCAACGTCGGACAACTCAGCCCGACCCAGCAGGCCGCGGGCGTCATCAGCGTGAACACCGTCCAGCCCCAGACCTGCCAGAGCTGCCACGATCCGCACCAGGACGTGCTCGACGAGAACGGCGTCGACCAGTACCAACTCCGCGTCTGGGGCTCGGTGGGGCTCCTGCCCTCCGGGTTCGGCGTGGATGGGATGGGCGCGGGCGCGGTCTGTATCGTCTGCCACAACAGCCGGAACGGCGCCTACGGAGCCGATCCGACCACGAACGCCACGGCGACCGCCTACCTGCACGAGGACACCGACCCCATCGGCAGCAACCCGACCGCAGGCCTCGGCCAGGCGAGCTTCAGCATGGGCGCGCCGCATGAGGCGAACCAGGGCGACGTGTTCGAGGGGCGTAACGCCTACTTCCTCGGCAACCAGACGCCGATGATCTCTCCCCACTCGGCCGTCAAGGACACCTGCGTCGGCTGCCACATGGAGAACAACCCGCAGACGATGCTGGGCGAGGGCGGGCCGACGGTCGAGACCCACATCTTCTGGATCAGCGACCCGGAGGTGCCGACGCTCTGTTCGAGCTGTCACGCGAACGGGACGACGAACGTGGACGGGGCCTCGCTGCGGGCGGCGGTCAACGACGGCCTCGCCAGGATCGCGGGCGCGATGGGGGCGGCCGTCAAGGCGCGCATCAACGACGCGGCGGGGAGGTACATGGCCCCGACCGGTTACGGCGCCTGGACCGATACGGGGGTCGTCGTCCTCGGCAAGGTGACCGATCCGGTCTCCGGGGAGGCGAGCAGCGCGCCGATCACCATCAGCACGGCCACCAACGCGCTCGTCTCGACCCAGGTGGCGAGCATCAACTACATGGGCCTCACCCTGACGCTCACCTTCACGAGCGCCGTGACCGTCCCCGGCATCACCAATCCGGTCGCGAGCTTCAACGTGGCCCTCGGGTCGATCTTCGACGCGAGCGGGACGAACCCGATGTTCGCGCAGAACGGCAACCTGGCCAAGGCGGTCTGGAACTACGCCTTGATCCACCAGGACGAGAGCCTCGGCGTCCACAACCCGCCGTTCGTCACCGCGGTGCTGTCGGCCACGGTGAACCCGCCGGCGAACCCGAACGCGGTGCCGCAGGCTCCGGGCGGGCTCTGGTACTAGCGGCGGCCCGGAGGGGCAACGAGGACCCCCGGAGATCGGAAGCCCGATCTCCGGGGGTCTTGTTTTGTCCGAGAGGCCCGCGTGCGATCGCCGGCGGGGGCGTCGAGCGAGCGGGATCGGGGCTATCGCGCGAGGGCCGCCGTGGCGGGAGTGTCGGCGACGGCCGCGATCCGGCCTTCCCCGGAGAGCGCCTTCGGACCGAAGGGGACCTGATCGAACGCGATCCGGACGTGGGTCGCGCCGGTCGTGGTCGCCGGGAAGGCGAGGCAGGGCGAGCGGGGCGTCCCGCCCGCCGGGGCGAAGGCGGCGTAGAGCGGCGGCGTGGACTGGGACCCGGCCGGCTGGGTGAAGAAGAGGACCGCGTCGTCCTGGGGATCGACCGCGAACGCGAGCGCGAGCGCTCCCACCTGCTGCCAGCCGGGCAGGGCCACGCTCGTCGGGGGGCTCGAGGAGGCGGTCGCGGGGTCGAAGGTCGAGAGGAGGACGTCGGTCTCGGCCGGGGCGGAGGCCTCGACCGCCGCGGTGAGGGCCACCCAACCGGGGACGGCCGGCGCGAAGAAGCTCGGGTCCTCGGACATCGTCAGAGCGGGCGCGGCAAACGTGAGGCTCGTCGCCTGCTCGCCGCCCGGCATCGGCGCACCCGGTCCCTGGGCCGGCACGCCGCCGTCCGTGAAGCCGTCGCTCCAGAGCTGCGCCGGCTCGGACTGCGAGAGGCCGAGGACAGCCCCCGCGCCCATCGCGGTCGGGGCGAGGAAGGCGTAAGGGGTAGCGCCCGTCGGCTGCGGTAGGAGCGAGAGGGCCGCAGGGCCCCCGGCCGAGAAGCGCGCGAGCGCGACGCCGGAAGGGCTGTCCGCGAGCGCGAGGATGTCGCCGCCCGCGCCGAACACGAGGTTGGACTCGAGGGGCCCCCCGGCGAGGATCGCGGGCTTCTGCCAGGCGCCCGCGCCGGCCGGAAGCTCGGCGAGGGCGAGCGAGCCGCCTCGCGTCCAGGCCGCAAAGAGATCGCCGGCCGGGTCGAAGCGGAGCGCGGGGTCGCAGGTCCCGGACCCGAAGCAGCCCCTCCTCCACGGCACGGCCGGCGCGGTCAGGGTGCCGAGGGCGCCCGAGAGACCGTCCGGGACGAGGCCTCCGGCGAGCGTTCCCGTGCCCGTCAGGCGGAAGCCGACGAGCGACGGGCTGGCCGGGTTCCCCTGCTCGGTGAGGATCCCCGTCTCGCCGTTCGGCCCGAGCGCCACGGTGAAGCCCAGCAGGCCGTTCGGCGCGACCGTGTCCAGGCGCGCCGCCGGCCCGAAGGCGAACGGGTCGCCGAAGCCGCGCATCGCGAAGAGCGCGAGGCCGCTGCCCGTCGTCACGGGGAAGACTGCCGACACCCTCCCCGTCCCATCGTCCCAGACGAGCGGCGGTTCCTGCGCCGGGCCGGGCGCCACGCCGAGCGCGAGGGGCGCGAGCTTCCCCGGTCCCGCGGGACCGAGCGTCGTCCAGACGATGCCCGACGCCGACAGGCCAAAGATCACGGCCCCCGCCGCCTGCTCGAGGGCCACGGCGGAGAGGAGCTGCTTGAGCCCCGCGGCCGAGAGGTCGAACGGGCCGTGGGTGACGCCGCCGCCGTCGACGAAGCTCGCACGCGTGGTCCCCGGGCCGTAGAAGATCGCGGCAGCCGAACGATCGATGGGCCGGGCGACGAGGACCGGGCTCGCCGGATCGACGGGTAGGGCCTGGCTGTCGAGCGGGACGCTCGCGGTCGCGTCCATCCGGGCGAGCACGAGGTCGGGCTTGCCGGGCTCGAGGACCACCGCCTCGGTCAGACCTGCGGGCAGGAAGACGACCGCCTCGACCTTCGAGGCGGCGTCGCTCGAGAGCGGCCGGACGGCCCCGAACGAACGGGTCGCGCCCTCCCAGGGCCCGCCGCAGCCGGCAGCGGGCGTGCCGGCGCCGCCTCCCCCCCCGCCTCCGCCGCCGGCGGAGGTGGCGCTACCGGTCGAAGTCTGCGGCTCGCGGGCGGGACCGCAGCCGATCACGGCCGCCAGGAGGACGGCGGACCAGCAGGTCGGGGGACGGTCACGCATGGGGGTAGACATAACGATTCAGCGCGGCCTTCGGGGGCCGCAACCGAACGCGGTCCGGAGGCTGGCCGCGCTGCGACGTTCAGACCGCCTCACGGCGGTCCTCCAGCACACCTCGTCTTGGCAACAGCATCGCTCAATCCTCGCGCAGCACGAGCATCCTTCAAAGCGGGGGGATCAGAAGCGGATCTGCCCGCCGACCTGCCCGTCGAAGCTCGTCAGGAAGGCCGTGCCGATCGTAGCCCCGAAGCCGAGCTGCGCGAAGAGACCGCCCGTCCGGCCGAAGTCGTATTGGGCCCCGAACCCGCCGTGCGCGCCGCCGCCCCAGAACGGTGCGCTGCTGCCCATGAGGTCGGCGGCGAAGAAGGTCTTGAACGCTTCATAGCCGAAGTAACCGCGCCAGCCGGTCAGCAGGGACGGTCCCACGATCCCGTGCAGTCCCATCAGGTCGAGCTGGGAGTGCATCGCCGCGGTGGGGACCACGAAGCGGAGCCGGAGCGTCACCTCGTCGCCGCTGTCGGTGACGGCCCAGCTCCCGCCGACCTCGACCATCGGCAGGAAGTTCGGGCTGTAGCTCTTCTGGTTCGAGAGGATGACGGCCGTGTCGTACGTCGTCCCCAACGCGGCCGTGAGCCCCCATTGGTCACGATGGTCCTCGATCGGTTCGAGCGCGCTCGCAACGGGCGCGGCCGCCGCGAGCGCGAGGAGCAGGGCCGCGGCGCGGCTCAATGCCGGCGACGCCGCACGAGGAGCAGCCCGGCGAGCAGGAGCGCCGAGAAGCCGGCTCCGCCACCCGCCGTGCCGCAACCCGCGGCCGGAGCGCGCCCGAGGGAGGGGGGCCTGGCCAAGGTCGGGGGGGCCGCCACGCCGCCGGCGCGCGCGAGGCTGCCGCCCTCGGCCTCTCCGCCAGCCGGGATCGACGGGTCGGAGGCCGCCGCCGTCACGTTTCCGGCCTCGTCACGCACCCGAACGATGAACGCGCCGTCGGTGGCGAGCGCGTTCGGGTCGGGCATCTCGGTGGTCCAGTCGGAGTACGACGTCGCGTCGGAAAGGCCGCTCGCCGGCACCGTCCGCCATGACCACTGGAGCTTCCCGGACGGCGTCACGTTGTCCTTCGCCGAGAGGGTGAACCGGCCCTGTTGGTCGATGCCGAGGTCCAACTCGGGCGGCGTGTAGTCGGCGATGAAGTCGACGGTCTGGGAGACACCCGGCCCCTCGTCGCCGAGGACGCGCGTTCGGAAGCGGATGGCGTGGTGGCCTTGGAGGAGGAAGTTCGGCGAGGTGACCTCCACCGTCGCTCCGCGCTCCCAGGCGGTCCAGAGCCCGTCGTCGACGCTCCAGCTCGCCTCGGTCGGCCCGCCGCCCTGATCGATCTGCGCGACGGCCGTCGGCCAGAAGGTCAGCGTCCCGCCGGGCGCGACGTCGGAGAGCGGCGGCTCGCGGTTCTCCACGATCGTGATCGCCGGCGGGATCCCGCCCTCGACGATGGCGCCGGAGGCCGTGCCGGTGTTCAGATCCGCGAAGATGCCGATGTCCTCGTAGCCGCCGTCGCCGGCCGGAACGATCCCGTGGATGCCGGGCACGCCGGCATCGCCCGGGAAGAGCGACAGCCCGAAGCCTTGCAGCGCGGGCAGGCTGAACGACGGCATCTTGGCGAGAGCCGGTCCGGCGAGGTTCAGCACGAGCGGGATGAGCTTCAGGAGCTGCTGGGGGCTCTCGGCCAGGATGTTGGTGCTCGTCGCGTTCAGGTTCACGAGCAGCTTCGACATGTCGCCGAGCACGACCTCGATGCTCGTGCCGTTCGCGCCCACGGCGAGCGCGAGCGGCATCGACACGTCGCTCGAGATCGAGAAGAGGCGCACCGGTCGCTCGTCCACGGTCGCGAACATGTCGATCCGGAGATCCTTCATGGAGAGCGTGAGCAGCGGATCGACGATCTGCCCGTTCTTGAGCGTTCCCGCGCCGATGGCGAACTGCGGCGGGTTCTGCGGGCGGAGGACGGCGTAGAGCGCGTCGTCCGGGGCGATGTAGGCGAGAGAGGGCAGGATGGGCGTCAGGAGCTGGGTGTTGAGCAGGCTCTCATTGTAGCTGTTCACGTCGAGGCAGAGGGCGCCGGCGTTGTACGCCTCGTAGCCCGCCTGGTTCAGGAACGCGCCCGACAGGCCGATCCCCACCATGTAGCTCGGGATGCCCGCGGTCTTCGCCTCGTTGTCGAAGTTGATGTCCGCCTGAGCGGGCGCCGGGGGCGGCGCGACCTTCGGAACGCAGTCGGACGGCGAGAGCGCCTGCGCGCCCGTGACCACCCGGACCTGGAGCCCGCCGCGCTCGACCAGCGGCGCCGACGCGGGCGGCTGGTCCTGCCCGGGGAACAACTCGAGCCCGAGGTCCGCGGCGGGGGGGGCCCCGAACTTCGAGAGGAACGACGCCACGTCCGCGACCCCGACGAGCCCGAGCGGCTTGACGATGCAACCGGGGCCGCCGCCCGACGCGCACTGGGTCCCCGGGGCGCAGCAGACCGGGTCGCCGTTCTGATCCGTGCCCGGCATCGACTGGACGCCGCTGAGGCTCGCCGGACAGGTGACGGCGGAGTAGAAGTTTTGCGGCATGCAGAACTGCTTGTCGAGCTGCTTGCCGATGGTGCTCTGCATCATCGACTGAACCTGACTGTTGAGGATTCCCGTGACGTACGGCAGGACAAAATTGATGATGTCGCCCTCGATGCCGCAACTGACGTGGATGTCGTTCGGCGAGAAGCTCAGCCCGTTCACCGACTCGATGTTCACGCCGAGCGCCTGGGTGATCGGATCGATGGTGAGCTGGAGATCGATGCTGAGGGTCTTCCCGTCGATCGTGAGCTGGATGCCCGGCGTGTCGCACGAGACGTTGAAGAGGCCGGAGAGGACGTCGCCGTTGATCCAGATGGTGTTCCGGCAGGCCGGTCCCGCGGCGCCCTCCTGGCAGCTCCCGTTCGCGAACCCGTACTCGTGCCAGTCGATATCCATGCTCAGGGTCGCGTCGAGCGAGTTCGGCGCGACCGCGTTGATCTTGAGGTTGTCGAGCTTGGCGGCGATCGGGCAGGCGCCGCCGGGCGCGGCGCCGCTGTTCGTGCACGCGGCGGGGTCGCCCGAGAACGGGCAGTCCTGCGCCCGGCAGACCCAGTACTCATACTCGGTGACGCAGAGGCCGAAGACGCACGCCTTCTTGTTGCCCGACATCTCCGGCACCCAGAACGTGAGACCACCGGGCAGCATGTTCCCGACGAGCGTCGCGACGTTCTGATCGAGGAAGTTGAGGCCGGAAGGCGAGAGGAACGCCTGGGCGCCGTCCTCGACGGTGTGCGCCCGATCGAGCGGCTTGGGGAGCGGCGCGATGGCGCCGAGGCAGCCGCAGGAGCTGGTCTTCGCGCACGAAGCCGCCGCGAGCAGCGCGAGGGCGATGCCGGGCGCGGGTCGCAGCAACGAACGGAGGATCGGCGCCACGCGCATCCTCCCCCTCGTCGAACGGTCATCAGCCACCGGCAGCTCCTTTCGCGTCAAGCCCACGGGCCAGCTTGCCGATGGTACCGGGCGGCCAGGCCCCCGGTCAACCGGATGGGCACGGGACCCTGACCGCCGATCCGAAAGAAGGCCCGCGAATGATTTAGGATCCGCCCGTGGACATCCGAACCCAGGTCTCGCTGCTCGCCGGCGTCGTCTCGTTCGCCCTCGCGGGGTCGACCTTCCTGCGCCCCCAGGGGCGGGGAGGGGCGCGGGTCCTGTTCGCGCTGCTCTCCCTGTCGCTCGGCGCCTGGTACATCGCGGACTTCCTGGCCCTGCTCTCCTCGCGCCCCCTCTGGCCGCGGCTCGGCCTCGCGGCCGGTTCGCTCGTTCCCCTCGCCGCGGCCTCGTTCCTCGGCGAGCTGCTCGCGCTCCGCAGGCCGGTCGCGGCGCGCGCCCAGGAGGCGGCCACGGGGGTCGCCGTCGTCGGGCTCGCCGTCGCGGCGACGCCGCTCTTCCGCGTCCCGTTCGCCGAGGGGGCCGTGGCAGTCCTCGCCTTCGGGAGCCTCGCGGCCACGCTGTTCCTCGTCTTCGAGCACCGCCGCGCCGCCCTCGCCATCCGGGAGCGGGAGCGACTCTTCTACCTGCTCGCCGGCGCCGCGACGGCGGTCCTCGTCTCGGGCCTCGACTTCATCGCCCGTCTGGGCCACCCCTGGCCGACCCTCGGCGGGGTCGCGACCGTCCTCTACCTGTTCTTCCTCGCCCAGACGCTCGAGCGGGACCGGCTGCTCGATCTGCCCGAGTTGCTGGGCAAGGCCGCCTCCATCTCCGCCCTCGGCCTGATGCTCGCGCTGGTCTACGGCGGCATCGGCTACTGGCTCAAGGACCGGCCCGGCCTCTTTCTCTTCAACACGGTGATCGCATCCTTCGTGGTCCTCTCCCTCTATGAGCCGCTGCGGGCGAAGGTCGAGGAATGGGTCGTCGTCTCGCTCTTCCGGGAGCGCTTCGAGCTGATCCGGCAGCTCGGGGAGCTGCGCGGGCGGCTGTCGCCGGTCCTGTCGCCGCCGGAGATGGCCGGCCTCGCCTGCGCTGCGCTCGAGAGCAGCCGGCGGGTGACCCACACGTCGGTCTACCTGCTTGCCGAGGATCGCCCCGGCTTCCGCCTGCTCGACCACCGGGGGCCGAATCCGGTCCCGTTCCTCGACGCCGGCGCGGCCCGCGGGTTGCTCGCCGCCGCGAGCGGTGGCGAGCGCGCGCTTCTCTCGGAGGTCGTCGATCGCCGGCTCGCCGAGATCGCCCGGGCGGCCGGATCGCCGGATCCGGAGGCGGCCCGGCTGGAGAACGTCAAGGCGGCGATGGGCAAGATGCGCGCGGGCATCACCTTCCCGCTCGTCGGCGGCGACCGGGTGCTCGGCTTCTGGAACCTCTGGGACGACCGCGTTCCCGAGGCGTACGGCTCGGACGAGATCGCGGCGATGATCGAGGTCGCGGAGCAGGCCGCCGCGGTGCTGGAGAGCTCGCAGCTCTTCGAACGGATGAAGGAGCGGGACCGGCTCGCGGCCCTGGGTGAGATGGCCGCGGGCCTGGCCCACGAGATTCGCAACCCCCTCGGGGCGATCAAGGGCGCCGCCCAGTACCTCCATCCCCGGGAGACCGCCGGCCACGACGGGGAGCTGCTGTCGGTCATCGTCGAGGAGGTCGATCGGCTCAACGGCGTAGTGACCGAGTTCCTCGACTACTCGCGTCCGGTCAAGTCCCAGCTCGCCCCGACCGACGTGAACGAGGTCGTCGCCCGCACGGTCAAGCTGCTCCAGTCGCAGGGCGTGCGGGAGGGGATCGCCATTGAGCTCCGCCTCTCGGCCGACATGCCGCCGGCCATCGGGGACGCCGAGCAGCTCAAGCAGGTCTTCATCAACCTCGCCCTCAACGCGATCCAGGCGATGCCCCGGGGAGGGACGCTCACGATCCTCACGGTCGAGCCCGCCTGGCGCTTCGCGGACGTGGCGCGCAAGCTCCGCGGCCCGGATCTCGTCGAGATCCGTTTCCGTGACACGGGGGAAGGGATCTCGCCCGAGGCCCGCGATCGCATCTTCATCCCGTTTTACACCACCAAAGAGAAGGGCACCGGGCTGGGGCTCGCCATCGTCCAGCGGATCGTGAAGGCCCACAACGGATCGATCTCGGTGGACAGCGAGCCCGGCCATGGGACCGAGTTCGTCGTCCGCCTTCCCGCGGCCACCGACTTGACTCCCGTGCCGGCGGGTCGTCCCGAGACGGGGGAGCCGCTCCTCACCGACCTGGCCGCGGGGGGCAGGCCAGCCGGCCGGCTGGACCCGGCGCGGCTGCCGCGGAGGGAGCGGCAGCGCCGAAAGCGTTCGCGATAGGGCGCGCCGGCGAGCGTTGACACGTCTTTCGTTCGACGGTACGGTCACGCCCAGGGCCGCAGTTCGGGCGGCCGATTCACGAAGGAGGGCTCCTCGATGGTCCGCAGCGGATGGAAGGGAGTCGCGGCGCTGGCCGCCGCCACGCTCGCATGCAGCCAACCCAACCCGACGCCCTCGGTCACCTGCGGCACGGGAACGACCTTCGACGCGGCCTCCGGGGCGTGCGTCGCCGCGACGGCCTCTTCCTCCGCTTGCGGTCCCAATACGATGCTCGTGAAGGGGCAATGCCAGGTCTATCTGGGCGGCGGCGGCCCCACGAAGTGGTCGGCCAACGTCCAGATCTCCCCGACGACCGCCCAGGACGGCTCCGCGCTCATCGCCTACGAGCCGCAGCTCGCGGTCTCTCCCCCTCCGACCGGGGGGCCGGACGTCTACATCATCTATCCGACGTTCTACGGCAACAACCAGAGCCAGGTCGTCGTGAAGGTGAGCCACGACGGGGGGCAGACGTTCCCGGACGGCCTCGGCATCACCTTCGAGAGCAGCGACCCGACGTTCGGCAACCCGGACCACATCGGCGACCCCACGATCGTCGCCAGCGGCTCGTCGGCCCTGGTCGCCTTCGTCGATTACCTGACCGCGGGCTGCCTGCAGCAGGAGCCGATGTGCGGCAACATCTACTTCTCTCTGACGACCGACCGGGGGGCCACCTGGTCTCCGCCGGCGGCCCTCGTGAACGGCGGCTCCACGACGTTCATCGATCGTCCGTTCCTCTCCTTCGGCCAGGACGGGTTCATGTACCTGGACTTCACCTGGGACCAGCCCAACGAGAGCGGGCAGGTCGTCAGCGACACCCACGTCGTGCAGTACGACATCAGCGCCAATCCGGTGACCGAGAAGCTCTTTGACCACTCGCTCGCGGGCGGCGCGGGCTTCATCTCGCAGGCGCCGGTCGTGGCCACCGCGCAGGGCCAGATCGTCGGGAGCCTCGACGCGAACGCGGGCGACACCCACGTCGCGGTCATCGTCGGCGCGCCGAACGACGATTCGCAGCCGTTCGGCAAGATCGCGGTGCGCAACAGCGACCAGACCCGCGAGAACCAGTTTCGCAACCTGAACCAGTGGGTCGCGGCCAACTCGTCGGACCAGATGCTCGTCTGGCGCTGGAACCTGAACGGCGACACCCACATCGCGGCCTCCGGCACGCAGGGAGGGGTCTGGGACCAGAACCAGCTCGCGGGCTCCGTGGTGGACGACGCGCCGATGGGGGTGAACTGCGCCTACCCCATCGTCACCGCCGACGAGAGAGGGGGCTGGCACGTCCTCTGGCAGGACAACCGCTACGGCGTCTGGGGGACCTACACCTCGAGCAGCCAGGACGGCCAGAGCTGGACCCCGTCCAGCCTCGCCTCCGATCAGTGGTCCGAGGAATCCGGGCCCTACGATCCGACCACCGGCCGCCTGACGGCCTTTCTCGGCGACTACGACTCGATCGCCGCCGGAGGAGGGATGCTGTACGCGGCCTGGGTCGACACGCGCAACAAGCAGTCGCAGGTCTTCTTCTCGACCGCGCCCAACCCGTTGCAATAGCGGGCGGCCGGCGGTAGAGGGCGGCGTGGCCGAGCTGCGCAAGGACCCCGTCTGCGATCGATGGGTGATCATCGCGCCCGAGCGCGCAGAGCGGCCGTCGGAGCCGGGCCGTCCGCCGCCCGCCCCGCCCTCCGGTGCTTGCCCCTTCTGCCCCGGCAACGAGCGCTACACTCCTCACGAGCTGCTCGCCTATCGGTCCGGGGATGGGCCCGACGGCCCCGGCTGGCAGCTCCGCGTCTTCCCCAACCGCTACCCCGCCCTGCGCGTCGAGGGCGCGATCGAGCGGGAGGGGATGGGGCTCTTCGACCGGATGACCGGCGTGGGCGCGCACGAGGTCGTGGTCGAGACGCCCGACCACCGGCGCGCGCTCGGTGATCTCCCGTCCGAGGAGATCGCGCGCGTCCTCTTCGCGTGGCGGGAGCGGCTCCTCGATCTGCGCCGCGACGGGCGGCTGTCTTCGGCCATCGTCTTCAAGAACCAGGGGTACGGGGCGGGCGCGACGCTCGGCCACGCCCACAGCCAGCTCATCGCCCTCCCCCGGCTGCCGCGGGAGCTCGCGGACGAGCTCTCCGGCGCGCGCCGCCATTACGAGCAGCGGGAGCGCTGCCTCTTCTGCGACATCCTGCGGCAGGAGGGGGCGGCCGGGGAGCGGCTGATCGTGCAGAACGGCGGCTGCCTTTCGATCGCCCCCTTCGCGCCGCGGGTGCCGTTCGAGTGCTGGCTCCTCCCCGCGCGCCACCACTCCTCGTTCGAGGAGACGCCCGACGGCGATCTCGCGGAGGTGGCCGACGCGCTCCGCGAGACCCTGCGGCGCGTCGACGCGGCGCTCGCCCGCCCGGCCCTGAACCTCGTGCTCCACACCGCGCCGCTCAACCCGCCGGCCGAGCGGAACCTGCCCTACTGGCACTGGCACCTGGAGGTCCTCCCCGTGACCGTGCGGCCGGGAGGCTTCGAGTGGGGCTCCGGCTTCTTCATCAACCCGACGCCGCCGGAGGAGGCGGCAGAGTTCCTCCGGAAGGTACAGATCTGATCTGCGACTCTCGAGGATCTCGTGCCACGCAGAGCTTCATCGATGCTTCTACGAAGACGCGGCGGGATGGCGGGTGCGAGGGGATCGGGGCTCCCCTTGCTTCCGGACCGCGGTCCGGCGGTCCGGACATCGCAGCGCGGCCCCGGTGCTGCCGCGTCGGGTCGCGCCCCCCGAGGGTCGCGCTGAGGAGCCATGGAAGTTCTCTACTTGTCCGCGGAGGCCGCGCCCTGGTTCAAGACCGGGGGGCTGGGCGACGTCGCGAGCGCGCTGCCCGAAGCGCTCGCCCGCCTGGGCCACCAGGTGACGGTCGTCACTCCCCTGTACGGGGCCCTGCTGCCCGGCGCGCCGCCGCCCGCCCCGACGGGGCTGCGGGCTGCGGTGGAGCTGGAAGGCGGGCCGGTCGTCCTCGGGATCTCGGCCGCCCAGCGGGGGCGGGTCCGCTGGATCTTCCTCGACGAGCCGGGGCTCTACGGCCGGGCGGGGATTTACGGCGAGGGAGGCGCCGACTATCCCGATAACGCGGTCCGCTTCGGCGTGCTCTCGGCCGGTGGGCTCGCGGCCATGCGGGCCCTCGGGCGGAGGCCGGACGTCGTCCACGCGAACGACTGGCAGACCGCGCCGGCGATGATGCTCGCAAAGCTCGCCCCCGTGCCCCCACGGACCGTCTTCACCATCCACAACCTGGCCTTCAAGGGGCTCTTCCCCCCCGACATCCTGCGGCGCCTCGCCTGGCCGGCGTCGCTCTTCACCCCCGACGGCCTCGAGTTCTTCGGCGACGTCGCCTTCATCAAGGCGGGCCTCGCCTACGCGGACATCCTGACCACCGTGAGCCCGACGTATGCGCGGGAGATCACCACGCCGGAGATGGGCGGGGGCCTCGATGGTCTGCTGCGCAAGCGCGATGACGTGCTCCACGGCATCCTGAACGGCATCGACGCGGAGGTCTGGGACCCGCGCACGGACCGCTTCCTCCCCGCCCGTTATGGGCGCGGCGGGAAGCTCTCCCGCCGCGGCGGCAAGGCCCGCTGCAAGGCCGCGCTCCAGGAGGAGCTGGGGCTGCGCGTCGCCGCCGATCGCCCGCTGTTCGCGTTCGTCGGGCGGCTCACCTGGCAGAAGGGGATCGACCTGCTGCTCGCCCTGCTCGATGGGCCGATCCGCGAGCGGGCGCAGATCGCGATCCTCGGGACGGGCGAGCCCGACCTCGAGAAGGCGCTGCGCGCGCGGGCGGCGGCGCAGACGAGCGGCCTCGCGGTCCGGATCGCCTTCGACGAGGGGCTCGCCCATCGGATGACCGCGGGCGCGGATTTCCTCCTCATGCCGTCGCGCTTCGAGCCGTGCGGCCTGAACCAGATGTACGCGCTCCGCTACGGCACGCCGCCGATCGTCCGCGCGACCGGCGGCCTCGCCGACACGGTCCGCGACGCGAGCCCGGATCTCTCCTCGGGCACGGGCTTCTCCTTCGGCCCCGAGGAGCCGGCCGCCCTCCGCGCCGCGGTCGAACGCGCGCTCGCCGCCTTCGCGAAGCCGGACGCGCTGCGGGCGATGCGCGAGCGCGCGATGGCCGAGGACAACTCCTGGGAGGTCGCCGCCGCGCGGTTCGACCGGCTCTACCGCGGCCTGGCTCCCTGATCGACGTCTGCCCAGACGCCCCTCACCACGGCCGCGCCGGTCTACGGCCTCCGAGGATGCTCGTTCGGCGCGAAGACCTCACCGGCGAGCGGCGAAGGCGAGAGCGGGTGAGGGGGGCGGGGCGTTCACGAGATCGATCCGGCGGCGGCGCTCCGGGCCGTCACGATCCGCTCGTGACCGGCGGGGTCACGGATGGGGGCGGCCGGCGAGAGGCCCGCGGCCGCGAAGAGGGTCTGCACGGCAGGAGCCTGCCCCTCGCCGATCTCCAGCGCCATCAGGCCGCCGGGGGCGAGCCTGCCCGCGCCCTCCCGGACGATCCGCCGAACGACGGCAAGGCCGTCCGGACCGCCGTCGAGGGCGAGCCGGGGCTCGTGGTCGCGGACTTCGACCGCGAGGTGGGGGATCGTCCCGGTCGGGACGTAGGGCGGGTTCGCCGCGATCACCTGCCAGACGGCCTCGGCCGGCAGCGGCGCGAAGAGGTCGCCGCACCGGAGCGTCCAGCGATCGCCCGCGCCGAGCGCCGCCGCGTCTTGCCGTGCCACCGCGCAGGCGTCGGGCGAGAGCTCGACGGCGTCGACGCGCGCGGCCGGCCGCTCGAGCGCGAGCGAGAGGCCCACGCAGCCGCTGCCCGCGCACAGGTCGAGGACCCGCGCGCCCGCGCCGTCGCCGGGGAGGGCGGAGAGGCAGGCGTCGACGAGCAGCTCGGTCTCGGGGCGCGGGATGAAGACCCGCCCATCGACCGCGAACCAGTGGCCGTGGAACTCGCGCCCCCCGACGAGCTGCTGGGTGGGGACGCCCTCGGCGCGCCGCCGGACGAGGTCGCGGAACGCGCCGAGCTCGGCCGCCTCGAGCGGCCGGTCGAAGTCGAGGTAGAGGCGCAGGCGCGTGACCCCGAGCGCGTGGGCGAGCAGGACCTCCGCGGTGAGCCGCGGGCTGTCGAGGCCCCGCGTCGCGAAGTGGTCGGCGGTCCAGCGCAGCAGCCGCTGGATGGACCACGTCGCGGGGGCCTCCGGTCGTGGGAGCGGCAACGGGGGCGGGTTGCCCACTCACGTCCCCTTGAGCGCCTCGGCCTGGAAGAACGTCCGGCAGGCGAGCAGCACGTCCTCGATGTCTCCGTCGAGGACGGCGGGCAGGTTGTGGCGGGTGAGGCCGATCCGGTGGTCGGTCAGCCGGTCCTGCGGGAAGTTGTAGGTGCGGATCTTCTCGGAGCGCTCGGCGGAGCCCACCATGCTCTTGCGCGAGGCGGCCCGCTCGGCGTCCCGCCGCGCCCGCTCCTGCTCGTAGAGCCGGCTGCGCAAGAGCTTCATCGCCTTGCTCCGGTTCTTGATCTGGCTCTTCTCGTCCTGGCAGTGGACGACCATCCCGGTGGGCAGGTGGGTGATGCGCACCGCTGAGTCGGTCGTGTTGACGCTCTGCCCGCCCGGGCCGCCGGCGCGCATCACGTCGACGCGCAGATCCTTCTCGTCGATCCGGATGTCGATGTCCTCGGCCTCGGGCAGGACGGCGACGGTCACCGTCGAGGTGTGGATGCGCCCCTGCGTCTCGGTCGCCGGGACGCGCTGGACGCGGTGGACGCCCCCCTCGTACTTCAAGGCCGAGTAGGCCCCCGCGCCCTCCAGGCTCGCGATCACCTCGCGCGCGCCGCCCTGGCCGGAGTCGCTCTGCCCGATCAGCTCGACCTTCCAGCCGCGCCGCTCGGCGTAGCGGGCGTACATGCGGAAGAGCTCGGCCGCGAAGAGGGCGGCCTCCTCGCCCCCGGTGCCGGCGCGGATCTCGACGATCACGTTCCGCTCGTCGTTCGGATCTTTGGGCAGGAGGAGGATCGCCAGCGCCCGTTCCTCGGCCGTGGACCGGTCGCGCAGCGCGCCGAGCTCGCCGCGCGCCAGCTCGCGCATCTCGGGGTCGGCGTCCGAGAGGAGCGCCTCGTGGCCTTCGATCTCGGCGAGCGTCCCGCGGTGCGCGCGCAGGACCGAGACGAGCGGCTCGAGCGAGGCGCGCTCCTTGGCCACCGTCTGCAACCGGCGCGGGTCGGCGAGGAGGACGGGGTCGGCGAGGTCCGCCGTCAGCCGCTCGAAGCGGCCCTCGATCTCGTCGAGCTTGGCGAGCACCTCCGGTTCCACCAGCGTCTCCTCCGTCAATAGCGAGAACGGCTACCATACCTCGAAAACAGCCGGAGAGCCCGCGCGCGATCCGCGCCCCGTCCCTGGACGCGGCGTCGAGAAGCTCCGGCGCGGCCGTTGCCGCCACGCGCGGCCGCGTGGGATAAAGGGCGCATGAGGTTCGCGCCCCTCGTCGTGATCGCGCTCTGCGGCTGTGGCGCGACGTTCGCCGCCTCGAAGCGGCCAGGGGCCGCCGACGCGGGGAGCGCCGTCTCCGGCGGCGCGGGCGGCTCCACCCCGGGCTCCTCGGGCCCCGAGACGGGGGCGCCCTCCGGGTACGGGGGCGGCGCCTCCGGGGGCGGGAGCGGCTCGGGCGCGTCATCGAGCTCGGGGGGGGTGGGCGGTGTGGCCTTCGACGGCGGCGGGCTGCCCGGCTACGGCGACGCCTGCGATCCCTCGGCCCGCCCCGCCTGCGCGCCCGCCCCGCCCGGCATGACCTGCACGGACGCCCTCGCGAGCGGCAGCGACAGCCCGCAGTGCCTCGTCCCCTGCACCGCGAGCGACTCCTCGGCCTGCCCGTACCTGACGGCCTGCGGCGATCCGAACCTCCCCGGCTACTGCAGCCCGCTCGGCTCCGGCACCTGCACCCCCTGGTCGTCCTGCGCGCTCGGGCCGCAGGTGACCGGGCTCTGCGTCCCCTGGTCCGGCCGGGTCGTCTGCGCGGCGCGCGGGAGCCTCCCGGCCTTCGCCCCTTGCGACCCGCTCGCGGCGAACGTTGACGCCGCCGCGCTCTGCGGGACCGGCCTGTTGTGCGTCTCCCCCGCGCATGCGCCGCAGACCCTGGCCGCGAGCCTGCCCGCGGGGAGCGGCCTCTGCTACCCCCTATGCGGCGCAGGCGGCCCCCGCTGCCCCGAGGACGACCACTGCGACGAGCCGCCGGCGGCGCAGTTCGGCTTCTGCCTGCCCGGCGAGCCCTGCACCTTGGGGAGCGGGGACGCCTGCCGGCTCGGCTGGTCGTGCGTCCCGGATTCGACTTCCTCCCTGCGAGGGGGCTGCGAGGAGAGCGGCGCCGACGCGGGCGAGCCCGGCAGCCCCTGTGCCCCCTCGGCCCAGCCCGGGGGCACGCAGGCGTGCGCGCTGGGGACGGTCTGCGTGAACCTCGGCAGCGGTCCGACCTGCGAGCGGCTCTGCGGCCTCGACGGCGGCCTCGCCTGCCCACAGGGGACCTGCACGCCGCTGCCGTCCACGGGCGGCGAGCCGGCCATCGGCGCCTGCGAGTAGCGATGCGAAGAACGGCAAGGCCAGCGGCGGGCTCGGCAGGCTCGTCGCCACCGGCGGCCCGGCCCTCGAGGTGACGCGAGCCGACCGCGTCGCCGGCGACGCGGGGAGAAACCCTTTCCGGCGGCGAAATGGATGTTATAGTCCCCGAGTTCCGAGAGGTCCGTCGCCATGTCCACCGTTCCCGCCCAGCCGCCCAAGCTCGGAAAGTACCTCCTGCTCCGCAAGCTCGGGGGCGGCGGCATGGGGCGCGTCTACCTCGCGTCGGTCTCCGGCCCGGCGGCCTTCGAGAAGAAGGTCGTCGTCAAGACCATCCTCCCGACGCTCACCCAGAACAAGGACTACGTCCAGCTCTTCCTGAACGAGGCCCGGCTTGGCGCGCGCCTCTCCCACTCCGCGATCGCCGGCATCTTCGAGCTGGCGGAGGAGAACGGCCTCTACTACCTGGTGATGGAGTACGTGGACGGGTGGACGCTGCGGCAGGCCATCAAGGGGGCGCAGAAGATGAACCGCCTGCTCAACCCCGCCCGGGTCGCCGAGGTCGTCGCCCGCGCCTGCGAGGGGCTCTACTACGCCCACACCCTGACCGATCGGAACGGCCGGCCGCTCGGCATCGTCCACCGCGACCTCTCGCCGCAGAACATCATGATCTCCCGCGAGGGGGACGTGAAGATCATCGACTTCGGCGTCGCCCGCTCCGACCTCTCGACCAACGAGACCGTCGCCGGCACCATCAAGGGCAAGATCTGCTACATGTCGCCCGAGCAGAGCCGCGGCGAGCGGGTCGACGCCCGGTCGGACATCTTCGCCCTCGGCATCGTGCTCTACGAGGCGCTCACCGGGAACAACCCGTTCGAGCGCGACACGCCCCTCTCGATCCTGCGGGCGATCGACAGCCACGACCCGCCCTCGCTGCGGCGCGTCGCCTCGGATCTCGGGCCGTTCGATCCCATCGTCCGTCGCTGCCTCCAGAAGGAGAAGGACAAGCGTTACCCGGACGCGCGCGAGCTGCGCATGGATCTGCTCGCCGTGCTCGAACGGCAGCGGGCGAAGGAACGCGACCACCTCGGGACGTGGGTCAGCGGGCTGCTCGATAAAAAGTCGAGCCGCGTGCTCGTCGAGGGCGCCGAGGGGGGCGAGGCGCCGCCGCCGGAGGGGGAACAGGGGGCGGAGAGTCCCGAGAAGACCGTCCTCGCGTCGTTCAACCCCTTCGAGGGCCCGAAGGACCCGGGCCTCGCCCTGCCCGACGAGCCGGCGGAGCCCCCCGGGGAGGCCGCCGCCGAGCAGGCGACGCGGCTGAAGACGGCCGGCGAGATGGGCCTCCTCGAATCGCTGCCGCCGCCCCGCTCCCGCGCGGCCGAACCCCCGCCCGAGCCGGACTCCCCGCCCGAAGAGGGCGAAGCGATCTCGCACGTCAGCGGGCTCCGGCGGGGCCCCTCGAAGCTCCTGATCGCCGTCGCGGCCGTCACCGGCGCCGTCATCGCGGCGGCGGTCTTCGTGAAGCTCACGCAGAAGAAGGGTCCGGCCCCAGAACCCTCGCCGGCCAAGGAGCTGGCGGCGGCGGTGGCGGCCGCGGCGAAGCCAGCGGCCCCCCCGCCCGCGCCCACGGCCGCGCCCACGGCCGCGGCCGTCCCGGCCGCCCAGGCAGCGACCGGACCCGCGGCCGTCCCCGCCCCGAGCGGTCCGGCCGTGGCCGGCGCCGCCGCGCCCGCGCCCATCCCCAGCGCCCCGGTGGCCGAGGCCGCGAATCCAGCGGAGGCCGTCCCGCCCGAGCCCGCGAAGGCCGAGGAGCCTCCCCCCGAGCCCGCGAAGGCCGAGGAGCCTCCCCCCGAGCCCGCCGCGGCGGGGGCGCGCCCTCACGGCCACCGGCGATCGTCCGCGCACGAGCCCCGGGAGGAAGCCGCCCCCGCCCCACCCGTCGTCGTGGCCCAGGCCCCGGCGCCGGCGAGCTTCCGCATCCGGGCGATCGGCGCCACCCACGTCGCCGACGCATACGGCAACCCGGTCAACCCGAACCGCGCCTGGAGCGGGAGCGCCAACCTCCAGGTGGGCTCCCTGCTCGTCCAGCTCAAGGAGAGCGCGGGGAGTGGCCGGACGCTCTACGTCGCCAGCCAGCCGTGGACGATCGCCTCGGTCAACGGCGTCTCGCGCGGCAAGACCCCACTCCCTTCGATCGCCCTTCCCGACCGGGGCGTGAGGCTGGAGCTGGTCCGGCCGGGCATGGACGCCCCCGCCGTGCTCCAGATCTCGCCTTCCGCACCGTAGCGTCTCCCAAGGAGAGAGAACGATGACGATCCCCAAAGCCTCCGCGTTCCTGGCCCTGATGCTCGCCCTGCCGGCCGTCGCCCAGGAGGAGGCGCCGCCGCCCGCGGAGGCCGCGGCCCCGGCCGCCCCACAGCCTGCGGCCGCGCTGCCCACCATCGTCCACGCCCCGGTCGCCCAGGCGCAGGTCGGCCAGCCGCTGACGCTGGCCGCCACGATCCGCAGCGGCAACGGCATCTTCCAGCCGTCCGTCTACTTCCGCCACGCCGGCGAGGCCAACTGGACGAAGATCCCGCTCCTGCCGAGCGGCGGCGACGTCTTCACCGCGACCCTCCCCGGCGCGACCCTCTCCTCGAACATCGAGTACTACATCGAGTGCTACGACAACGACGGCAACGGCCCGGCCCGCGCGGGCAGCCCCGACGCGCCGTTCCAGGTGGCCGTCGCCCTCCCGCCGCCGCCCGTCACGGGCCGGCCCCAGGCCGCCCCCGGGGCCGCGACCGAGGTGAAGAAGCCCGCCGGCAACGGGAGGAAGATCGTCGGCGGCGTGCTCGCCGGGGTCGGCGTCATCGCGCTCGGCGCGGGCATCGCGAGCTGGGTGGAGTACTCGGAGTCGGTCGCCAACCAGAACGCCGCGAGCCCGTCGGCGCGCCCCCAGTACGCGAACGAGATCACGATGGAGACCATCGTCGGGGCCGCGGGCACGGCGGTCGGCGTGATCGGGCTCGCGGTCGGGGCCTACCTGTTCTTCTCCGCCCCCTCCCCGGCGAAGCCGGCCAGCTCTCCGCTCGGCGACGAGCCCCCCGGCGGCCTCTCCGTCGCGCCCATCCCCGGCGGCGCGGTGGCCGCCTGGTCGGGCCGCTTCTAGCCCTGGTCGGGCCGCGTCCATGAGGGAAGAGGAACCCATGAAACGAATCGACCGCGTCACCGGGGCGGCGCCGGCCGTCCCCGCGAAGAAGGGGCGGGAGTCCGCGCACTCCGCCGGCCAGGCGAGCCACGACAGCGTCAACCCGCCCGCGCTGGTCGAGTTCATGCTCAGCGGCTGGCGGCCCCGCCCGTCCCGCGCGGCGCGGCCCATCGCGGCCGCCCGGACGTTCGCGCAGCGGCGGGCGCGCCTCGCCGCCCTCTTCCCGGGCGAGATCCTCATCATCCCCACCGGCCACGAGAAGATCCGGAACAACGACAACACCTACCGCTTCCGGCCCGGCAGCGACTTCTACTGGCTCACCGGCGACCAGGAGCCCGACTGCGTCCTCGCCCTCGTCCCGGACCCGAAGGGGCACGCGAGCTGGCTCTTCGTCGAGGAGAACCCCGGCCGCTCCTCGCCGGCCTTCTTCACCGACCGGTCCAAGGGTGAGCTCTGGGTCGGCCCCCGCCTCGGCGTGGCCGAGAGCGGCGCCCGCTATGGCGCCGACCGGGCGCTCGGCCTCTCGGAGCTGCCCGCGCGCTTCCACGAGCTGTTCGCCGCCGGCCGTCCCACCCGCGTCGTCCGCGGCCTCGACCCCGCCGTCGACGCGCTCGCCCCCGCCCCGCGCGAGGCCGACCGCGCGCTCGCCGCGGCCCTCTCCGAGCTGCGGCTCTACAAGGACGCGATCGAGATCCGCGCCCTGGCGCGCGCCGTCGCCGCGACTCGCCGGGCCTACGACGACGTGCTCCGCGAGCTGCCTCGGCTGGCGACCGAGCGCGAGGTCGAGGCGACCTTCGATCGCCGGGCGAGGATCGAGGGCAACGGCGTGGGCTACGGCACCATCGCGGCGAGCGGCGCCCACGCCACGATCCTCCACTGGACGAGGAACGACGGCCCGGTCGCGAAGGGGGACCTGCTGCTCATCGACGCGGGCGTCGAGGGCGAGGAGCTCTACACCGCCGACCTGACGCGGACCTTCCCCGTCTCCGGCCGCTTCACCGCCCCGCAGCGCGACGTCTACGGCCTCGTCCTCGCCGCCCAGCGGGCCGCCTTCGCGCAGGTCGTGCCCGGCGCCGACTTCCTCGCCCCCCACCGCGCGGCGATGGCCGTCTTCGCCGGCGGGCTCCACCGGATGGGCATCCTGAAGGAGCCCCCGGAGGTCGCGCTCGCCGAGGACAAGCAGTTCCACAAGCGCTGGACGCTCCACAACGTGAGCCACATGCTGGGCCTCGACGTCCACGACTGCGCCCACGCGCGCGCCGAGAGCTACCGCCAGGGCAAGCTCGCCCCCGGCATGGTCCTCACCGTCGAGCCCGGCCTCTACTTCCAGGTGGACGACCTGCGCGTCCCGCCGAAGTACCGCGGCATCGGCGTGCGGATCGAGGACGACGTGCTCGTCACCGCCCGCGGCCACGAGATCCTGACCGCCGACTTCCCGCGGGAGATCGAAGACGTGGAGCGCTGGGTCCGCGAGAAGGCAGGGAGACGGTAAGCACCCTCACGAGGAGACGCCATGGGCACGAGAGGCCGAGAGATCATCGGGATGAACGTCGAGGAGCTGCTCGCGCGGCTGAACCGGGCCTACGCGAGCGAGTGGCTCGCCTATTACCAGTACTGGCTCGGGGCGAAGGTCATCAAGGGGCCAATGAAGGACGCGGTCGCCGCCGAGCTGAACCTCCACGCGACCGAGGAGCTGAACCACGCGGGCCTCCTCGCCGGCCGCATCCTCCAGCTCGGCGGCGTGCCGGTCACGAGCCCGGAGGGTTGGGGGAAGGCGAGCCCGTGCCCGTACGACGCGCCCGAGGATCCCTACGTGGCCGTCCTGCTCGACCAGAACCTCGCCGGCGAGCGGTGCGCGATCACGGCGTACAAGGCCCTCATGGACGCGACCGAGGGCAAGGACATGGTGACCTACAACCTCGCGCTGACCATCCTGGAGCAGGAGGTCGAGCACGAGGAGGACCTCCAGAACCTGCGCGAGGATCTGGATCTGATGGTGGAGCGGGGCAGGAGGTAGGGGGCGCGCCCGGCCGGGTGCGGCGGGATCGTCCCCGAGCGAGGCGGCCGGGACCCCGGCGCCCGAAGAGGGTCAAGGTCTCGGGTGCGGGTGCGGGAGAGGGGCCGGAGGGGGTATCGGGAGCGGGTGGGGGCGCCGGACCGCCGGACGGCCGCCCGAGGCGCCCCGTGGGAGCCTACCCCTTCCCGTGCGCGGCGCATCCCCGAGCGGATCGTCTCGATCCGGCGTGGGATCGCTTCGATCCGCCGCCGCATGGCTTCGATCCACCGCCGCATGGCTTCGATCCACCGCCGCATGGCTTCGATCCGGCGCCGCATGGCTTCGATCCACCGCCGCATGGCTTCGATCAACCGCCGCATCACTTCGATCAACCGCCGCATGGCTTCGATCCGGCGCCGCATGGCTTCGATCCACCGCCGCATGGCTTCGATCCACCGCCGCATGGCTTCGATCAACCTCGGGATCGCTTCGATCCGCCGACGGGACGGCCGGATTCGCCCGTGGTCCCCGCGGGTTGCGCGTTTCTTCCCCCTTCTCTGTCACACAATCCCGTCTCCGCCCCATCTACCTCCATGAAGGGGCCGAAAGGTCCGGTGACGAAAGTGTGGTGAAAGGCCATGGAGACGACCGAGCTCGACAAGGCGAAGGTGGAGGAGGTCTTCCGTGCGGGACGAGACGCTCGTGAGGGGTTGCTTGACCCTCGCGGCGGTCGCGGGATAGGAGAACAGCGTGTCCCGGCTCCTGCACGCGGCGTACTGGCCGCTCGCCGCCGCGCTCGCCGCCGCCCCGGCGGCCGCGCGGGCGGCGGTCTACGTCAACGGCGTCGACGTGAGCGGCGCGGCGCTCTCCCAGAAGTTCGAGCACTGCACCGTGACGTTCGACGGCAAGGGGAACGTGCTCATCGACGCGCCGGGCTACTCCATCCAGTCCGTCACCGAGACGGCGGTCCCGGCCCAGGTGGCGCGGGCCGCCGTCCCCGCCGTCCCGACCCCCGCCCCCGCGCCGGCGCCCCCGCCGGTCGCGCCTCCCCCTCCGCTTCCCGTGCCGGTCGTGGTCTCCACGGCGCCGCCCCCTCCGGCGCCCCTGCCGGCCGCCGCCTCCTCCCCCGCCGTCCTGACCCGGAAGTATTTCGTGGACGCGAAGCAGTCGCTGCCCGGGATGGCCCAGTACGACATCGATCTCTTCATCGACGGGAAGTGGGTCCGCAAGTTCCGCTCCGACGACGGCGAGATCGTCACCGAGGTCACCTCGTACCTCCACCCCGGCCCGAACCAGGTCCTCTTCGTGGCCAAGAAGGACATCGTGGGCGCGCGCAAGAGCTTCTCCCCCGCCGCGAGCTACACGATCCTCCTCGGGGCGGGCGAGGCGAGCGGCGACATGGTCGTCATCGACGCCCCCTTGCTCACGTTCAAGCGCTCCGCGGACGAGATGGACGACGCGAGCCAGTCGTTCACGGTCGACGGGCGCTGACCGGCGATGTTCGCGATCGACCCGGCCCGGACCAGCCTCGCGGCGCGCCGCGAGCGGATCGTCGCGGTCTTCGAGTCCGTCAACGCGCCGGTGGTCGCGGTCCCGGGCGAGGCGCCCCAGCCCGCGCAGGCGTGCGTCTGCGGGGTCCGCAACCCGAACGCGACGTTCTCCCTCGGCATCCACCTGCTCCTCACGGTCGACCGGCGGCCGATCGTCTACGCGCACGATCGTCCCGAGTTCCCGCTCGCGGAGTACCCCGCGGTCGAGGCCGAGGCGCGGGAGTTCGTGGAGAGCATGGGCTTCATGATGGAGAACCTGGCCTTCCGCGATCAGAGGGCGGCGGCGCAGGAGGAGATCCTCGCCCGCCTGCCGGCCTTCGCCGCGGGGGGGGGAGGCGCCGAGGCCGGCCCGGCGGAGGGCGGCGAGGATCGCCGCCGGGGGCTCCTCCACCTCCTGGCGGCCTTCTAGATGGACCGGCGGCCGAGGAGGACGGGGCGGGGCGGCGGGTGGCTCTGGATCGCCGCGTCCCTCTCCGCCTGCGCGCCCACGGCCAAGCAGCTCGAGAACGCGCAGATCCACTACGACCTGGGCGTCAACGCGATGGAGCTGTCCCACGACGCCCAGTCGGCGGTCAAGGAGTTCCAGACCGCCTTGAAGGAGAACCCGAACGACGCCGAGGCCGAAGACGGCCTCGGACTCGCCCTCCACCTGATGCTCCACCGGCCCGAGGAGGCCGTCCCCCACTACCTGCACGCCCTGGAGATCGATCCGAAGTTCTCCGAGGCGGCCAACAACCTGGGCAACGCCTACACGGACCTCGGCCGTTACGCCGACGCGGCCCGGATGTACCGGCGCGCGCTCTCCGACGAGATGTACCGGACGCCGTACATCGCGGAGGGCAACCTCGGCTGGGTCCTCTACAAGAGCGGCGAGGTCGAGGAGGGGATCCGCCACCTCAAGACGGCGATCGCCGAGAACCGGAGCTACTGCCAGGGCTACCGGTCGCTCGGCATGATCGACGCGCAGGAGGGCAAGCTCGGGGAGGCGGAAGAGGAGTTCACCGCGTTCCGGGACCACTGCCCGCAGGTCCCGGAGGCGCGCTACCGGCTCGGGCTCGTCCTGCTCAAGGAGGGGCGGCAGGATCGGGCGCGGGAGGAGTTCTCCGCCTGCGCCGCGGCGAAGGCCGCCCGCGACACGGACCTCGGCGCGGAGTGCGCCCGCCTCGTGAAGATGATGGAGTAGGGACTGGCCTCGTTCGGGCGATACCTCGCGCAGGAGCGGGAGCTGCGGGCCCTCTCGCGGGAGGATGTGGCGGCGAAGACACGCCTCTCGCTCGAATCGATCGGCGCGCTCGAGGAGGACCGGTTCGACGACCTCCCGGGCGAGGCGTTCATCCGCGGCTACGTCCGCAGCTACGCGGGCTGCATCGGCCTCTCGCCCGACGAGGCGGTGCTCCGTTACCGGGAGTGGCGCCTCTCGAACCCCGGTCCCGAACAGGCGGAGAGACCCCGGCGCAGAAAGCTCCCCCTGCTCCTCGCCGCCGCCGCCCTCGCGTCCGCCGGCGCCGTCCTCTGGCTCTGGCGAAGGTGAGCCGTGGCGCTGCTCACGACGCCGGCGATCCTCCTGCGCCGGTTCGACCACGGCGAGTCGGCGCAGGTCGCCTGGCTCCTGACGCCGCGGCAGGGGCGGGTCGCCGCCTTCGCCGCCGGCGCCCGCCGGAGCCGCCGCCGCTTCCCGGGGGGGATCGAGCCGGCCACGCTGGTGACGGCGGTGATCGAGCCGCCCCGCCGGGGGGAGCTGTGGCGGCTCTCCGAGCTCTCGCCCCGCGCGCTGCTCCCCTCGCTGCGCGGCTCCCTCGAGGCGATCGCCTGCGCGGGGGCGGCCTGCGAGCTCTCCGCCGAGCTCTCGCGGGAGAACGATCCCGCCCCGGGCCTCTTCGTCCTGCTGGAGGGCTACCTGCGCCTGCTCGACGGAGGCCGCCGGGGGGCCGCGGACCTCGCCGGGTTCTTCCTCGACGCGCTCGGCGCCGCGGGCCTCGGGCCGTCTCTCTCGCGCTGCGCCCGCTGCGGGGGAGCGCGCGAGGGAGAGGACGATCCCCTCTTCTTCGACGGGTCCGAGGGCGGCTGCCTCTGCCGCCGCTGCCCGCCCCGCGCGCCCGGCGCCGTCCCGGTCCGGGCCGAGTGGGTCGACGCCCTCGTCCGCGCCGGCCGGGGGGAGGCGCCGGAGCTGCCGCCGGGGGCGCAGCGCCTCCTCTGGCAGATCCTCGACCACCGACTCGGCAAGCGCCTCCGGAGCCACGCGCTCCTCGCACAGCTGCGCCTCGCGTGAGGAGCGCGTGAAGAACCCCTCCCGGCGCTACCTGCCGGCGGCAGCGCTCCGGTCGAGGGCCCGCGCGGCGTCGTCGAGCCGCCTCGCGTCGCGGGCGAGCGCGTCCCGCTCTGCGCGGAGCGCCTCGATCGCGCCGTCGTCGCCGGCCGCCTCGTCGGAGAGCGGGGGCTCTTCCGGCCGCTCGCCGTAGACGGCGGTCCGGCTGCCGGGCTCCAGGGAGAGCGCGCTCGTCCCTGCCGCGGGAGGGTTGAGCGCTCCGAGGGAGGCAGGGACGGAGGGGGGGGCGCCGCCCCCTTGCACGCCCGGGGTCCCGCCGCTGGTGGTCGCGCCCGCGCCGCCTCCCGCGCCGTTCGTCATCCCGCCCCCCCCGCTCGACGACCCGGCCCCGGCGCTCATCGTGGCGCTGCCGCTGCCCGGCGTCCGATCGCCGCCGGCGAGCGGCGCGGCTCCGGGCTGCGCGGGGGGCGAGGCGAGGGAGAGGTTCTCGCGCGACACGGACAGGCGACGATCCTCGTCGTCGAAGAGATCCTGCTCGGTCACCAGCTCCGAGACGCGGCGCGCCAGGGTCCGCTCGCGCGTCGCGACCTCGATCCGCCGGTCGAGATCGGCGATGCGCCGGCGAAGCCGGTCCTCCCGGTCCCGCAGGAAGTCGGCCTTTTGCCGCAACGCGGCCGCGTCGTCGGTCCGCGCGGCCGCGAGCGCCCCGGCCGGGACGGCGGCCTCGGGCGCGAGCGGGCGCGGGCGTGGGGCGCACAGCCTCCGGACCTCCGCCCAGCGGCGGGCGAGTCGCTCGCGGTCGGCGGAGACGCCCGGGGCGGAGAGCGCGGCGAGCTCCTGCGCGCAGCCGCGGGCCAGGGCCTCGGAGGCGCGGCGGGCGCCCTCCTCGGCGGCGGCCAGGCGACGCTCGATCTCCTGGAGGCGGGAGGCGAGCCCGGTCGCCTTTCGGAGCATCGTCGTCAGCTCGGGGCCCGGCTCGGCGCCGGGGGCGAGCAGCCTCTTCCGCTCGGCGATCGTCGCGGCGAGGCGGTCCAGCTCCGCCTGCGCGCCGTCGCGCTCCCCGGCCAGCGCGACGACCCGGGACCGGGCGTCCTTCGAGGCGGCCGCGAGCTCCGCCGGCGACTCTGCCCGGGCCGGGAGCGCGCGGCAGAGGACGAAGGCGAGGAGGACGGGAAAGACACGCACGGCGCTAAGAGCAGGCAACTCGCGGGCCAGGACGATGGAGAGATAACCCTCGGGAAAGACGAGGTCCAGATCCGACGGAGGCCGGAGGAGCGACGGAAATCTGAGGCGCTGGGGCAAAAACCGGAGGGCACGTCCGGAGGTCTCGTCAACTCCCCGGAAACGATCTATGCTGCCGGCGTCCACTCCAACGGAGGGTAGGAAACCGATGCGTCGTTTCTCCAGGATCGCCCTGACCGCCGCCGTCGTCGCGGGCTGCTCGAAGTCGCCGGCGCCCTCTCCGAACGCGGCGAGCGCCGCCGTCGTCGGCGCCATGATCAGCCATCAGGCCGCCCAGCACGGCGAGCAGATCGGGGCGGGCGCCGCGGCCAACGCCTACCTTCAGATGGCCAAGATGGCCCAACAGCCGCCCAAGCGTGGGATCATCAACTTCAAGAAGCTGACGCCGCTCCTGCCGGACGCCCCGGCGGGCTGGACGGCCGCGCCAGCCGAGGGACGGACGATGGCCGTCGGAGCCTTCCAGGTCAGCGAGGCCTCCCGCCGCTACCAGAAGGGGACGGAATCGATCACCCTCAAGGTCACGGACCTCGCCGGCAACCCGATGATGGCGACCCTCCCCATGGCCTTCGCCATGCAGGAGGAGACCTCGAACGGGTACCGCAAGCCCTTCACGCTGGCCGGCGATCAGGGAAGCGAGCACTGGCAAGTCGCCGGCAAGCAGGCCGAGATCCAGCTCTTGACCAAGAACCAGCTCCTGGTGAGCGCGAACGGCAGCGGCCTCGACGGAACGGGAGCCGCGAAGGATCTGCTCGCCAAGGTGGACATCGCCAAGGTGGAGGCGCTGGCGCCCTAGGGGCGGGTGTGGGTGATGAAGAAGCTAGGAAGAGAAGCCGGCGCAGCCTCCTGGCTCCCTGGCCTCCCGGGAGGAGGCCCACCGTAGGTCCGTTGGTGAGCGTCCGTTTCACGTTAGTCTCCCCGTGACGTCCAGTTGAGCGAGCCGGTCTTCGAGCTGCTCTCGGCCGGGAAGCGCTTTGGCCCCGTGCCGGCGCTCGCGGGGGTGAGCCTCACGGGCGGGCCGGGCGAGCGGGTCGCCCTCCGGGGCCCGAACGGGTCGGGGAAGAGCACGCTCCTGAAGCTCCTCGCCGGCCTGCTCGTGGCCGACACGGGCGTGGTCCGCGTCCTGGGTGCGCCCCCCGCGACGGCCCCCCGGGTCCGGGCGCGGATCGGCTTCTGCACGGGAGACGAGCGGAGTCTGCTGCCGAGACTCTCCGCCGCCGAGAACCTCCGCTTCTTCGGTGCGCTCTACGGCCTCGCCGGCGCGGACCTTCGCGCGCGGATCGACGCGGTGGCCGGCGAGGTCGGCCTCGCGGCGGAGCTGGCGCGGCCCGCCTGGTCCCTCTCCTCCGGGGGCCGGGCGAAGCTCCTCCTCGCCCGGGCCCTCCTCCACTCGCCGCGCCTCATCCTCGTGGACGAGAGCACGCACGCCCTCGACGCCGCGGCGACCTCGACGCTGCGCGCGCGGCTCTGCGAACGCGCCGCGGCGGGCGCCTGCCTGGTGTTCGTCACGCACCGCGAGGAAGAGGCGCGCGCGATCGCCACGCGGACGGTGGAGCTCGCCCGCGGCCGGGTCGTCCCCGGCGCGGCGGCGGTGAGGGGAGGGGTCGCGTGACGCCGGACGGCCGGGTCCTGGGGCCTTCGCCGGCCGTGCTCGTCGCGGCGTGGATGCGGCGTCTCACCCTCGAAGCGTTCTCCTACCGCGGCCACCTCGCGCTCGAGGCCGTCGGCGGGCTGGTCACGCTCGCCGGTCTCTCCTACCTCTCGCGGATGGTCGGCGGCGCGGGGGCGGCGGCGGTCGGTCCGAGCGGCTACTTCGCCTTTGCCTGCGTCGGGCTCGCCGCCTACCTGCCGGCGCGGGCCGCGCAGGCGGAGTTGGCGCGCCTGACGCGGGAGATGCAGCTCGTCGGGCAGCTCGAACCGCTCGCCGCCACGCCCGCCCGCCTGCCCGCCCAGCTCCTCGCGGCGGCCGTCCACCCGAGCCTCGCCGCGCTCGGTCGGACGGGCCTCACCCTGCTCTCCGGCGCCGCGCTCTTCGGCCTGCCCCTGCGGCTCGCCGGCGTGCCGCTGCTGCTGCTGGGGCTCGTGCTCGCCGCCGCGGCGTCGGCCGGGCTCGGGCTCGCGAGCGCCGCGGTCGTCCTCCACGTCCGCCGCAGCGATCCCGTCGCCTACCTCCTGGATTCCGCGGCCTGGCTCGGGTCGGGGCTGGTCTTCCCCGCGGCGCTGCTGCCCGGATGGGCGAGGGGGCTGGCGCAGTGGCTTCCCGCCACCCACGCGCTGCGGCTCGCGCGGGCGGCCTTGCTGCCGGGCCCGGCGTCGCCGCCCGTGGGGGCCCAGCAGCCGGGGGCGGAGCTCCTGGCGCTCACCGGGCTCGCGGCGGCGGCGCTCGCCGTGGGAGTCTCGGCGCTCGCGCTCGCCGTGCGGGCGGCCCGGCGATCCGGCGCGCTGGGAATACCCTGAACGGCCTGAGCGTCTTCTTGCGACGCCGGGCCGCGCTTCTCTATACTGAAATTGGCCCGCGGTCGGAACCTCACGAAGAAGAGCGACAAGGAACAGTCCATGGCGACTTCCAGGCAGGTGCCCTCCGGGCGGGACGAGGTGGAGACGCTGGTCTCGCGCATCGCGCGGCTCCAGGACCGGGCGAGTTATCAGGACCTCCACTGGGAGGGATCCTTCGAGGACTACCTGCGCATCGTCAAGGACAGCCCGCGGGTGGCCCGGACCGCGTTCCAGAGGATCTACGACATGATCCTCTCGCACGGGAAGGTCGAGTACATCGACAACAAGAAGCGGCTCGTCCGCTACCACTTCTTCCACGACGAGAAGTTCGGGGGAGAGGACGCCATCTTCGGGCTCGACGTGCCGCTCATGAAGCTCGTCAACGTCTTCAAGAGCGCGGCTCAAGGGTACGGCACGGAGAAGCGGGTCATCCTGCTCCACGGTCCGGTCGGATCCTCGAAGTCGACGATTGTCCGGCTGCTCAAGAAGGGGCTCGAGGCCTATTCCCGGACGCCGGCGGGGGCCCTCTACGCGTTCTCCTGGATCCTCGACAAGGACGACAAGAAGGAGGTCCTGCGCTGCCCGATGAACGAGGATCCGCTCCACCTCGTTCCCCGCGAGTGGCGCGCGCAGGTGTTCGCCGAGCTCTCCCCCGAGACCCCGGACGGCTTCCGGATCCCCGAGGGCGGCGACCTCTGTCCGGCCTGCCGCTTCGTCTTCAGCGACCTCATGCAGCGCCACCAGGGCGACTGGGCCAAGGTGACCGAGCATGTCCGCGTCCAGCGCGTGGTCCTCTCCGAGAAGGACCGGGTCGGGATCGGCACCTTCCAGCCCAAGGACGAGAAGAACCAGGACTCGACCGAGCTGACCGGAGACATCAACTACCGGAAGATCGCCGAGTACGGTTCGGACAGCGATCCGCGGGCGTTCAACTTCGACGGCGAGTTCAACATCGCGAACCGCGGGCTGATCGAGTTCATCGAGGTCCTCAAGCTCGACGTGGCCTTCCTCTATGACCTCCTGGGCGCGTCGCAGGAGCACAAGATCAAGCCGAAGAAGTTCCCGCAGACGGACATCGACGAGGTGATCATCGGGCACACCAACGAGCCCGAGTACAAGAAGCTCCAGAACAACGAGTTCATGGAGGCGCTGCGCGACCGGACGGTCAAGATCGACGTCCCGTACATCACCAAGCTCTCCGAGGAGGTGAAGATCTACGAGAAGGACTACAACCCACAGCGGATCCGCGGCAAGCACATCGCGCCCCACACGCTGGAGATGGCCGCGATGTGGGCGGTCCTCACCCGGCTCGAGGAGCCGAAGAAGCACAACCTGACGCTCCTGCAGAAGCTCAAGCTCTACAACGGCAAGACGCTGCCGAACTTCACCGAGGACAACATCAAGGAGCTGCGCAAGGAGGCGGCCCGAGAAGGGATGGAGGGGATCTCGCCCCGCTACATCCAGGACAAGATCAGCAACGCCCTGGTCTCCGACAAGGGCGAGGGCTGCATGAACCCCTTCATGGTGCTCAACGAGCTGGAGGGAGGGCTGCGCCACCACTCGCTCATCTCCTCCGAGGAGCAGCGCAAGCGGATCCGCGAGCTGCTGGCCACCGTCAAGCAGGAGTACGAGGACGTCGTCAAGAACGAGGTCCAGCGGGCCATCTCGGCGGACGAGGACGCGATCGGCAAGCTCTGCGGCAACTACATCGACAACATCAAGGCGTACACCCAGAAGGAGAAGGTCCGGAACAAGTACACGGGGCAGTACGAGGAGCCCGACGAGCGGCTCATGCGCGCGATCGAGGAGAAGATCGACATCCACGAGAGCCGCAAGGACGATTTCCGGCGCGAGATCATGAACTACATCGGCGCGCTGGCCGTCGAAGGCAAGACGTTCAACTACCGGACCAACGAACGGCTCCACAAGGCGCTCGAGCTGAAGCTGTTCGAGGACCAGAAGGACAGCATCAAGCTCAAGAGCCTCGTCTCCTCGGTAGTGGACCGGGAGACCCAGGAGAAGATCGACGTGGTCAAGCAGCGCATGATCAAGAACTACGGCTACTGCGAGATCTGTTCGACCGACGTGCTGAACTTCGTGGCGTCGATCTTCGCTCGCGGCGACGCCAAGGACTGAAGGGCGGGCCGGGATCCCGATGCCGCTCAAGATCGAGCAGGACCACGCGCGCTTCAAGGCGATCGTCCGCGGGCGGATCAAGCAGAACCTCCGGAAGTTCATCCAGCGGGGCGAGCTGATCGGCAAGCGCGGCGGGCAGGCGGTGACCATCCCGCTGCCGACGATCGACATCCCGCGCTTCCAGTACGGCCACCGCGACCAGGGCGGCGTCGGTCAGGGCGACGGCGATGTGGGGAGCGTGCTCGGCCCGGGGGCCGTCGAGCCGGGGTCCGGCGAGGCGGGCCAGGGCGAGGGCGAGCACGCGCTCGAGGTCGAGGTCTCGCTGGAGGAGCTGGCCTCGATCCTCGGCGAGGAGCTGGAGCTGCCCCGCATCCAGCCCAAGGGCCACGACCACGTGGTCGCCACCAAGACCCGCTACACGGGGATCAACACCACCGGCCCCGAATCGCTGCGCCACTTCAAGCGGACGTACAAGCGGGCGCTGCGGCGGCAGATCGCGAGCGGCACGTACAACCCGGCCGCCCCGGTCATCGTGCCCACGCACGAGGACCGCCGCTACCGGAGCTGGCGGCTCCAGCCGATCCCCGAGAACAACGCGGCGATCCTCTACATGATGGACGTCTCCGGCTCGATGGGAGACGAGCAGAAGGAGATCGTCCGCATCGAGTCGTTCTGGATCGACACCTGGCTGCGCTCCCAGTACCAGGGGATCGAGTGCCGCTACCTCATCCACGACGCGGTGGCGCGGGAGGTGGACCGCGAGACCTTCTTCCACACCCGCGAGAGCGGCGGCACGATGATCAGCTCCGCCTACAAGCTCTGCCAGGAGATCATCGACGCCGAGTACAGCCCATCGGCCTGGAACGTCTACGCCCTCCACTTCTCCGACGGCGACAACTGGTCGGCGGACGACACCCGGCTCTGCCTGGACATCCTCGCGAAGCGGATGTTGCCGGCGGTCAACCTCTTCGGCTACGGGCAGGTCGAGAGCCCCTACGGCAGCGGCCAGTTCATCAAGGACCTGCGCGAGGGCGTGGGCGGGGACGAGAAGGTCAGCCTCTCGGAGATCGCCGACAAGGAGGCGATCTACGGCTCGATCCGGGACTTCCTCGGGAAGGGGAGGTGAGGGCGCGTGGCCAAGGACCTCCCCGACACCTTACGGAAGCTGCGCGACGAGATCGAAGGCTACGCCCGCGGCTTCGGGCTGGACTTCTTCGAGGTGATCTTCGAGGTCCTGCGCTACGACGAGCTGAATATGGTCGCCTCGTACGGCGGCTTCCCCAACCGCTATCCCCACTGGCGGTTTGGCATGGACTACGAACAGCTCGCGAAGGGGTACGAATACGGTCTCTCGAAGATCTACGAGCTCGTGATCAACAACGATCCGACCTACGCCTACCTGCTCGAGGCGAACGCCGACGTCGACCAGAAGCTGGTCATGGCCCACGTCTTCGGCCACGGCGACTTCTTCAAGAACAATTACATGTTCGCCCACACCAACCGGAAGATGATGGACGAGATGGCCAACCACGCCACCCGGATCCGCCGCGCCATCGACCGGTACGGGGTGGAGAAGGTCGAGGACCTCGTCGACCGCTGCCTGTCGCTCGAGAACCTCATCGACTACCACGCGCCGTTCATCCAGCGCCGGCCGCGCCCTGCGCCGGGCGGGGAGGCCGAAGAGGAGCAGCAGGTCCAGGGCTTCGCCACCGACCGCGAGTACATGCGCGGCTACCTGAACCCGGCCGAGGTCCTCGCCGCCGAGCGCAAGCGGCTCGACGAGGAGCGGGGCCGGCTCAAGCGCTTCCCCGAGCAGCCGGAGCGCGACGTGCTGCTCTTCCTCCTCGCCCACGCGCCGCTCGAGCCGTGGGAGCACGAGGTGCTCTCGATCCTCCGCGAGGAGGCGTACTACTTCGCCCCCCAGGGGCAGACGAAGATCATGAACGAGGGCTGGGCCTCGTACTGGCACTCGACGATCATGACGCAGAAGGCGCTGCGCGATTCGGAGGTGATCGACTACGCCGACCACCACTCGGGGACCCTGGGGACGCGGCCCGGCGCGCTGAACCCGTACAAGCTCGGGATCGAGCTCTACCGCGACATCGAGGATCGCTGGAACAAGGGGCGCTTCGGCAAGGAGTACGACGAGTGCGACGACCTCGAGGTCCGGCGCGCCTGGGACAAGAAGCTGGGCCAGGGGCGGCAGAAGCTGTTCGAGGTCCGGCGCCACTTCAACGACGTGACCTTCATCGACGAGTTCCTCACCGCCGAGTTCGCCATCGAGCAGAAGCTCTTCGTCTACGGCTGGAGCGAGAAGCGCAACCAGTGGGAGATCCTCGACCGCGAGTTCCGCAAGGTGAAGGACAAGCTCCTCCACCAGCTCACGAACTTCGGCCAGCCGATCATCGAGGTCGTGGACGGCAACTTCGAGAATCGAGGCGAGCTGCTCCTCTCCCACCGCCACGACGGCATCGACCTGAAGCTCGATTACGCCCGCGAGACGCTGGGCGCGCTCGGCTCGCTCTGGCGCCGGCCGGTGAACCTCATGACGAAGGTCGGCGACAAGGGCGTGATGCTCTCCTTCAACGGCAAGGAGCACCAGGAGCGGCGGGTCGAGCCGTAGCGCGCCGCGGTCCCGCCGCGGGCCAGGAGGCTCTCGATGTCGTTTCGGACGAAGCTGACGCTGGCCTTCCTCCTCGTGAGCCTCGTCGGCGTGGGGCTGACGGGCGCGGCCCTCGTCTACGGCAGCTACCAGGCGCAGATGGAGCAGATCGCCGAGAAGGAGCTGCTCCTCGTCCAGAACCGCGCGCACGAGATCCAGGACGACCTGACGCTGGTCTCGGCCGAGCTCGCGCGCCTCTCGACGCTCGCCGAGGTCGACCTCGCGGACAACGACATGGAGCCGGAGAAGCGCGTCCTGCGTTACGCCCGCAAGGACAGCAGCCTCTTCGCGATGCGCATCCTCCTGCTCGGCGACGACGGCACCTGCCTCTGGCTCGAGCCGGCCGACCCGGGGACGCTGGGCCGCTCGTTCTCCGCCGCGCCCTGGTTCGCCCGGCTGCGGCGCACCCTGCGGCCGGTCATCGCCGCCACGGGCGCGGCGGCCGGCGGCGATCTCGTCCGCGTCGCGGTCCCCATCCTCCGCAACGACCGCTTCTCGGGCGCCCTGGTGGGGCTGCTCCCCCGGCAGGCCCGCTTCGAGCGCGCGCTCCACCTGGACCTCGCGGCGAGCGGTGCCGCCGCGGTCCTCGACCCGTCCGGCCGCCTCCTCTTCCCGCTCGGCGACCGGCGCGGCGTCGCGGCGATCCGGCAGGCCGCGGCCGCGCGCGAGGGGCTCTCGGCCGCGGGCCGCGCCTGGGTGCGCGAGGACGGCCGCTCCTGGCTCTACGCCTTCGCGCCCATCCCCGCCGCCGGCTGGACGATGGTCCTGCGGGAGGCGCGCGACGAGCTGGACGACGACCTCGCCCGCGAGCTGCGCCTCTTCTCGCTCCTGCTCGTCATGGGCGTCACGCTCGCGGTCCTCGCCGGCTGGTGGCTCGCCCGCGTCGTCACCCGGCCGCTCCTCTCGCTCAACGGGCGCGCCCAGCGGATCGCCGAGGGCGACTTCGGGACGATGCCCGAGCCGTCGCGGCGGCAGGACGGCGACGAGATCGAGGCCCTGGAGCGTGCGTTCTGGCGGATGGACCAGGCGATCTCCCTGCGCGACCGGGAGATCCGCGGCCTGGCCTCCACGCTGGAGGCCAAGGTCGAGGCGCGCACCGCCGAGCTCCGGCGCGCGCAGGGCGAGCTGCTCGCCGCGAACCGCTTCGCGGCCATGGGCAAGACCGCGGCGGCCATCGCCCACGAGCTGAAGAACGCGCTCAACGGCCTGGGCGTCGCGGTCGACCTGCTCGCCTCGGGCCACGCCCCGCCCGATCGCGCCGAGGCCATCCGGGTCCAGGTGCGCGAGGAGATCGCCCGCCTGCGCGACATCAGCGACAACCTGAACCTCTTCGCGGGCGAGCCGCGCCTCTCCCTCGGCCCGACGGACCTCCACGGGCTGATCGACCGGACGCTCGCGCTCCTCGCGCCGGCGCTTTCCGCGGGCGAGGTCACGGTCGAGCTGGACCTCTCGCCCGGCCCGGGGGGGCGCCGCGCGCCGCTCTTCGTCCCCGGCGACGCGGCGAAGCTCCAGTCGACGCTCATCAACCTCTGCAAGAACGCGATCGAGGCGATGGCCCCGGCCGCCTTCGGCGAGGGGATCGACGCGGCGCCGGTCCCGCGGCGCCGGCGCCTCACGCTGCGCACGCGCGTCGCGGGCGGCGAGGCGGCGCTCGAGGTGGAGGACAGCGGCGCGGGCGTCGATCCCGCCTCTGCGGCCCGGCTGTTCGAGCCGTTCTTCACGACCAAGCGGACCGGGACGGGCCTCGGGCTCGCCATCGCCCGCAAGGTCGTCGAGGCGCACGGCGGCCGGCTCGTGGCCCGCCCGCTCCCGCAGGGGACGATCTTCCAGATGGTGCTGCCGCGCGAGCCTCGGGCCGAGGCGGGCGCGCGGCCCACCCTCTCCGCGCTCGGATGATCCGCCGCGCGACAGAGACCGCCCGCCGCGGCGGCCGTGAGGTGACGGGATGAGGGCCAAGGTGCTCGTCGTGGACGACGAGAAGACGTTCCGGGTCGTGGCGGAGGCCGCGCTCGCCGCGGAGGGCTACGAGGTCGCGACCGCCGGGAGCGGCCGCGAGGCGCTCGACCGCTTTCGCGCCGATCCGCCGGACCTGGTCGTCCTCGATCGCAACCTCCCCGACACGGACGGCCTCGCGCTCCTGTCGCGCTTCCGCCCGCCCGGCGAGGCCGGCGCCCCGCTCGTCATCGTCGCGACCGCCTACGGCGACATCGACCACGCGGTCCAGGCGCTCAAGCTCGGCGCCCACGACTACCTGACCAAGCCGCTCCAGCTCCCCGAGCTGGTCCACAAGGTCGCGGTCGCCCTCCAGGCGCGCCGGCTGGAGCACCGCCTCGACGCGATCGAGCGGGGCGAGCGGGGGCGGCAGGAGGCCGAGCCGCGGCTCGGGGAGAGCCCGGCCATGAAGCGGGTCGCCGAGCTGATCGCCGCGGTCGCCGGCAGCCCCGCCACCACGGTCCTGATCGAGGGCGAGAGCGGCACCGGCAAGCAGGTCGTGGCGAACCTCATCCACCGGCGGACGGAGCGGCGGGCGCAGGAGCCGTTCGTCGAGCTGAACGCGGCCTCGCTCCCCGACGCGTTCGTGGAGAGCGAGCTGTTCGGCCACGAGCGCGGCGCCTTCACCGACGCGAAGAGCCGCAAGGCGGGCCTTCTGGAGGTCGCCGACGGGGGCTCGCTCTTCCTGGACGAGGTCGGCGAGCTCTCCCCGGGCGTGCAGGCGAAGCTCCTCAAGGTGCTGGAGACCTCCACCTTCCGGCGGCTGGGCGGCACCGCCGACGTCCGCGTCGATGTCCGCTTCATCGCCGCGACCAACCGCGATCTCGACCGCGCGGTCGCGGAGGGCGCCTTCCGCGCCGACCTCTTCCACCGGCTCGCCGTCTTCCGCATCCGCCTCGCCCCGCTGCGCGAGCGGCCCGGCGACCTGCTGCCCCTCGCGCGCGCCTTCGTGAAGGAGCTCTCCGAGCGGATGGGCAAGGCGGTGGCGGGGCTCTCGCCCGAGGCCGAGGCGCTGCTCACCGGCTACCCGTTCCCGGGGAACGTCCGCGAGCTGCGCAACGTGATCGAGCGGGCGGTGATCCTCGCGCCCGGCGAGGAGATCGGCCCGCGGTCGATCCTGCTGGGCGCCTCGCCCGGGGGGACGAGGGCCGCCTCCGGGGAGCGCACCCTCCCGCTCCTGCGCGAGGCCCTCGACCGGCTCGGCCGGCCGCCCACGCTCGACGAGCTGGAGCGGGACTACTTCGCCGAGGTCTGGCGGTACGCCTCGGGCAACAAGGCGGCCGTGGCGAGGCTCACGGGGCTCTCGTACCCCACCGTGGCCCGCAAGATCGCGGACTACGGGCTGGAGAGCGGCGTGAAGAAGCCCGGGTAAGGGCTCGCCGGCGGGCCGAAAGGCCATCGCCGCGCGATCGGCGGGCTCGCCGAGGGCGTGTCCGAGCACTTTCTCATGCTCGGCGACCGTTGCCCCACGTTCGGCGACCGACTCCCCGGCCTCGGCGACCACCTCCCCGCCCTCGGCGGGCTCGCCGAGGGCGTGCCCGAGCACTTTCTCGCGATCGGCGGGCTCGCCGAGGGCGTGCCCGAGCACTTTCTCGCGATCGGCGGGCTCGCCGAGGGCGTGCCCGAGCAAGTTCTCGCGATCGGCGAGGCCGCCGAGGGCGTGCGCGAGCACTTTCTCGCGATCGGCGGGCTCGCCGAGGGTGTGCCCGAGCACTTTCTCGCGATCGGCGAGGCCGCCGAGGGCGTGCCCGAGCACTTTCTCGCGATTGGCGACCGACTCCCCGGCCTCGGCGACCGACTCCCCGGCCTCGGCGAGCTCGCCGAGGGACCCTTACGCCGCGGGCTCGGCCCCCGCGGCCTCGCCCGCGCCCCCCGCGCGCCGATCGAGCCATTCGTGGGCGACGCGCAGGAGCGGCGGCTGGAGCGCGCGGGTGAGCACGGCGAGCTGGAGCGAGCCGCCGATGACCACGATGGCGAGCGGGCGGACCGTGTCGGCGCCGATGCCGTGCGAGAGGGCCGCCGGCAGGAGGCCGAGGGTCGCGACGAGCGTCGTCATCAGGACCGCGCGCAGTCGGCGGCGGCCGGCGTGGCGCGCCGCCTCCTCGGCGGACATCCCCTCGCCATGGAGCTCTTGGAAGTAGCTCACCATGAGCAGCGCGTCCTGGGTCGCGACCCCGAACACGGAGATGAAGCCCATCGCCGCGGAGGCCGAGAAGTCGGTGCCGGTCACGAGGAGCGCGAGGATGCCGCCCGTGATGGCGACCGGGATGTTCACGAGGATGATCGCGAGATCCACGGCATTGCCCGCGGCGCGGTAGACGAGCAGCAGGATGAGCAGGAGGGCGAGCGGGACCGCGATCGCGAGCCGGGAGAAGGCCGCGTCCATCTCGTTGAACTCCCCCTCCCAGACGAGGTGGGTGTCGTAGGGCAGCTTCACCTGCCGGGCCACCCGCCGCCGCGCGTCCTCGATGGTCCCGCCGAGGTCGCGCCCGCGGACGCTGAACTTGACCGGCGTGTTCCGGTAGCCGTCGTTCCGGTAGATGACCGTCGGCCCCTCCACCCGCGCGATCCTCGCCAACTCGCCGAGCGGGACCGCGCCGCCGTCCGGCGCGGGGACGAGGATGTGGCGGATCGCCTCGACGTCCCTGCGCCAGGGCTCGGCCCAGCGGACCCGGAGGTCGTAGTGCTGCTCGCCTTCATAGACCTGCGAGACGACGGCGCCGCCCACGGCCGCCTGGACGACCGCGTTCACGTCGCCGGTGTTCAGGCCGTAGCGCGCGGCCGCGCGCCGGTCGATGGTGATGGTCAGATCGGGCTGGCCGATCGACGGGAAGACGCCCAGGTCCTGGACGCCGGGGACCTGGGACAGGACGGCGACGATCCGCCCCGCGATCGCGTCGTCCACGGCGAGGTCCGGCCCCACGACCTTGACCGAGTTCTCGCCCTTGATCCCGGAGACCGCCTCGTCGACGTTGTCCGCGATGTACTGGGAGAAGTTCACGAGGACGCCGGGGAACTCGCGCGAGAGCGCGCGCGTCAGCTCGTCGATGAGCGCGGCCTTGGTGACCCCGCGCGGCCAGTCCTCCTCGGGGGCGAGCGGCGCGTAGAGCTCCAGGTTGTTGAACTGCGCGAGGTCGGTGCCGTCGTCGGGCCGGCCGAGCTGCGAGACGACGCGCTCGACCTCGGGGTGGGCGCGCGCGGACAGGTCGCACTCCCGGGACGAAGGAGGCGGCCGGCTTTGCCGGCCGGCGGGCGGAGGCCGAGGCGACGAGGCCGCAGCAGCTGGATCGACGGGGCAGCCCAGGAGGATGTTGCGGATCTTCGGGACGTAACGGTCGGCCTGCGCGAGCGAGATCGACGTGGGGAAGGTGCAGCGGACCCAGAGGTTCCCCTCCTCCAGGTGGGGCATGAACTCCTTGCCGAGCCGCGGGAAGAGCCCGAGCAGGACGGCGACCGGGAGCGCGATGAGGAGGAGGGCGAGCTTGGGCCGCCGGAGCGCGGGGTCGAAGAGCCGATCGTAGAGGCGATGGATCGGGCGCATCAGCGCGCCCTCGTCCTCCCGCGCCGCGGGCGCGATGAAGCGGCCGGCGAGGACCGGGGTCAGGGTGAGGGCGAGGAGGATGGCGCCGCCGATGGCGAAGGCGTAGGTGCGGGCCATCGGGGCGAAGATCACCCCCTCCGCGCCGCTCATCATGAAGAGCGGGAGGAAGGCCACGGCGATGATCGCCGTCGAGACGGCCATCGGACCGCCGACCTCGGAGGCGGCGGTGAGGATCCGCTCCTTCATCGAACCCTGGCCGCGATGGCCGAGGTGCTGGAAGACGTTCTCGATCATGATGACGGTCGAGTCGACGACGATGCCGAAGTCGATCGCCCCGAGCGAGATGAGGTTCGCGGGCGTGCCGGTGAGCTTCATCCCCAGGAAGGCGAAGAGGAGCGCGAGGGGGATGTTCACCGCGGTGATGAGGGCCGCCCGGCCGCTGCCCAGGAAGAGGAAGAGCAGGATGGTGACGAGGAGCATCCCTTCGAGCGCGTTGTGGACGACCGTGTGGGTCGTCAGCCGCGTCAGCACGCCGCGGTCGTAGTACGGCACGATCTCCATGCCCGGCGGCAGGAGGTGGTTCTCCCGGATCTCGTCGAGCTTCCGGTAGATGCCCGCGAGCGTCGGCAGCGTCTCGCCGCCGTACTTCATGAGCACGATGCCCTCGACGATGTCCGGGGCGTTGTCCATGCCCACGATGCCGAGCCGGGGGGCGTGGCCGGCGGTGACGGTCGCCACGTCCGCGACCCGGACCGGCGTGCCGCCGCGCGCGGAGAGGACCACGTCCTCGATGTCGTGCAGGTCGTGGATGAGGCCGATGCCGCGCACGTCGAAGGACTGCTCGCCGGCGGTCAGCCGGTCGCCGCCGACGTTGACGTTGGCGTTCCCGAGGGCGGCCTCGACCTGCCCGAGGGTGAGGCCGTAGCCGGCGAGCTTCATCGGATCGACGTCGACGTGGTACTGCTTGGTGAGGCCGCCGTAGGAGGTCACGTCGATGACCCCGGGCACCTGGCGCCAGGCCTTCTCCAAGATCCAGTCCTCGGCGGACTTCAGCTCGGTGAGCGTGTAGCCCTTGCCGGTGAGCCGGTAGCGGAAGACCTCGCCGATCGCGTTCCACGGCGAGATCGACGCGGTGACGCCGGGCGGCAGGGTGACCTGCGTCGCGAGCCGGTTGACGACCTCCTGGCGCGCGGCCTCGTAGGTGACGCCCCAGCGGAAGTAGCACTTGACGTCGGAGAGGCCGAAGATGGACTGGCTGCGCACGTGGTCGAGGCCGGCCATGCCCGAGAGGCCCACCTCGGTCGGGACGGTGACGTAACGCTCGACCTCCTCGGCGGACCAGCCGATCGGCTGGCTGATCACCTCGACGAGCGGCGGCACCGGCAGCGGGTAGGCCTCCACGTCCAGCGTCTCGAAGGCCCAGAGGCCGGCGCCGGCGGCGAGGAGGGCGAGCAGCAGGACGAGGGGCGGCGAGCGGAGCGCCCAGGCGACGACGCGGCGGATCATCTACTCGGCCACCACGTCCGAGAGGAGGATCGCGCCCTTCACGACGATCTGGTCGCCCGGTTCGAGCCCGTGGAGGACGGGGAGGAGGTCGCCCGCCGCGCCCTCGTCGGCGATCACGGGCATCCGGACGTAGCGGTCGCGGCCCGGATCGACGCCGATGACCATCTGCTTGTCGCCGAAGTGGAGGAGGGCCTCGCGGGGGATGGCGAGGGCCCGGTGGCCCTCGGTCGAGAGGGTGACCGTCGCGTACATCTGCGCCTTGAGCAGGTGATCGGGGTTTGCGAGGGTGCAGCGGACGGCGGCGGTCCGCTGCACCGGGTCGAGCTCGCCGGCGATCCAGTCGATCTTGCCGGGGAAGACCCGGCCCGGGTAGGCGACCGTGGTCACCTCGACCGGCGCGCCGACCTTCACCCGGGAGAGGTCCTGCTCGTACACGTCGGCGAGCACCCAGAGCTTCTCCTCGCGGCCGATCGTGTAGAGCTCCTGGGTCGCCCCGCCCGAGAACTGCCCCTGCACGTCGAGGCCGGGGTTGATCTGCCGGGCGAGGACCTCGCCGTCGATGGGCGAGACGAGCGGGAAGACTTGCGAGACGTGGCTCGCGCGGGCCTGCTTCATGAGCAGGCGGAGCTTCTGTTCGGCCCGCTCCTCCTCGGCGAGCGCCTGGGCGTAGGCGGCCCGGGCGGCCTCGAGGTCGCGCAGGGGGCCGGCCTGCGCGGCGTAGAGCTCCTTCTCTCGGGCGAGCTCCTTCGCCGTCTGGATCACCGCGGGCCGCGCCTTGTCCACGTCCGAGACGGCGTTGCCCATGTCCGGGGAGGCGAGGATGGCGAGCGTCTGCCCCCGCCGGACGTGGTCGCCGAGCTGGGCCAGGATCCGCGTGACCCGGCCGGTGACCGGCGAGAAGACGTGGGCGACCTCGTTCTCGTCGAAGGCGACGCGGGCGCTCGCGGCGAGCCGCCGGCCGACGGTCTCCTCGCGCACCTGCCGGACGGTGATCTGCGCGTTGACCTCGGAGGGCTTCGGCGCGGGGGGGAGCGCGTCGTCGCCCGCCTGGGGCTTCTGGCAGGCGGCGGCGGCGAGGAGGAGGAGGAGGAGGGGGACGCGCATCGTGGAGTCCTAGCGGCGGACGAAGGGGACGCGGGCGAGGCGGCGCGCGAGGCGGCGGTGGAGGCGCGGGGCCTGGCGCCGGACGGGGAGGTGGGGCCGCGCGGCGCAAAGCGGGGAGAGGACCGGGGCGTCCCCGCGGGCCGGCGGGGGGCGGGATGCGGGTCGGACCGGCGAGAAGGCCGTGCGCGGCCCGGCGCGGACCTCGTGCGGCGTCGCCGCGTGCGCCCGGGGCGCGAGGGCGAGCAGGGCGGCCGTAAAGAGGCCGCGCAGGAGGCTCCGAGGGGCGCGGATCGCCGGCAGGGCGGGGATGCTCTCTTTTCTCATGGCCTCGCGTCCTCAGTGGAACGTTCGATTCGTCGCCTGCTCGAGCTGGTAGACCGCGCTCCAGTAGTTCGCGAGGTCCTGGTGGTATTCGAGCTCCGCGGCGACGTAGGCGCGCTCGGCGAAGAGGAAGTCCACGAGCGAGGAGGCGCCCTTCTGGTACTGGATCTGGGCGAGATCGCGGGAGAGCTTGTACTCGGCGAGGAGCTCGCCCGGGATCATCCGCTCGACCTGCTCCTTCGCCGCCGAGTAGGCGGCGTAGCCGGTCGTCACGTCGGAGAGGACCTGGGCCTCCGCCTTGCCGAGCGACCGGCGCGCGGCCTCGACGTTGGCCCGCGCGCGCCCGATCTCGCCCTGCTGCTGGTAGAGGACGGGGAGGTTGCCCGAGAGGCCGGCGGAGAACCCCGGCGCCGACGAGCAGGTCGCGCCGCTGCAAATCTCGCTGTAGCCCGCGTTGAGCGCGATGTCGGGCAGGAGCGCGCGCTTCGCCTGCCGGAGCGCCACCTCGGTCTGTTCGAGGTTCTTGCGGGCGATCTGGACGTCCGGCCGCAGCGCCAGCGCGTCGTCCACGAGTGCGTCGAAGCGGGTCGAATCGAGCGAGGGGAGCGGGCGGTAGTCGATGTCGCTCGTCAGGGTCACCTGGACCCTCCCCCCGCGCGCGCCGAGGAGGAAGGCGAGCGTGGCGATCGCCTGCTCGCGGCCGGCGCGGGCGGCGGCGAGCGACTGGAGCGCCTCGAGCTGGCCCGTCACGACCTGCGAGAGGTCCAGCCGGCCGATGGCGCCCTGCGCGAAGCGGACGCGGTTCAAGGCGAGCTGCCGGTCGAAGGTCGTGAAGGTCTCCTGGGCCGCGTCCACGTCGAGCCCGGCCATCACCGCGGCGACGTACGCCTCGCGAAGCTGCGCGAGCTCGACCCGCTTCACGTCGGCGACGGAGAAGCGCGCGGCCGCGAGCGCCTTCGCGGCGGCCTCGATCCGCAGGGAGCGTTTGCCCGAGAGCTGGTCCTCGATGGCTGCGTTGTCGTCGAGGCCGAGGCCGAAGCCCCAGGTGCTCGTCGTCGCGGAGTTGGGGGCGAGGTTGTAGAGGACGTCGTGGTTTAAGGACGGGACGTAATAGAGGGTCGGCTGGAAGCTCGGGTTCGGGTGGGCCCCCGCGGCCGTCAGGTCGCCCTCCGCCCCGCGGGCGTTCGCCTCGGCGATCAGGACGTCGAGGCCGCGGGCGAGGAAGAGCTCCTCCGCCTGGGCGAGGGAGAGGCGCGCGGGCAGGGCGCCGTCGCCGGGCGGCTCGGGCGCCGGGGCCGCGGCCAGAGAGGCCGCCGAGAGCAGCGCGAGGCTCGACCCGAGGAGAGGCACGCCTGGCTCTGCTGCAACGACGATGCCACCCTCGTCCCTGCCGCGCGGACAGGCGATCACGGAGCCTTTCCCCATTCCCGATCCCGTCGCAGGTCACAAGGATCTTGCGAGATCGAACGTTCTCTTCGAGTCTAGAGTGTGTGAACGAATCCCCTCCCGTCGTCAGGCCGCGCCGCTGGGCTGCGCGAGCCGGACCCCGAGCATCGAGTGGCGCTCGATCCGGCGCGAGAGCGCCCGCGCGAGGACCTCCCGGCGGCCGACGACGGTCACCGACCGGCGGGCGCGGGTCAAGGCCGTGTAGACGATGGGACGGGAGAGGAGCGGGTGGTCCGGGTCGTCGGGCAGGACGAGCGCGACGTGATCGTACTCCGAACCCTGCGCCTTGTGGACGGTCAGGGCGAAGGCGGGCGCGAACGAGGGCAGCAGGGCGAAGCAGGCGAAGCCGCCCGCGCGGGGGAAGAGCGCGCGCAGGGGCTGCGCGCCGGGCTCGTGGACGGGGAGGGCAAGGCCCTGGTCGCCGTTGAAGAGGCGGGCGGCGTAGTCGTTGCGCTGGACGAGGATCGGCTCGCCGGCGGCGAAGCGGTCGCCCCCGTCCGGGCCGGGGAGGCGGCGGCGCCAGAGGCGGGCGGCGGCGGCGTTCACCGCCTCGGCGCCGGTCGGCAGCGCGGCGGAGCGGGTCACGCAGAGGAGGCGGCTCCCGGAGAGGTGGGCGAAGAGCCGCTCCCGATATGTGGCGGCGGCGGGGCCGGCGAGGTCGCCGGCCGTGGCGAGCAGCCGGTCGATCCCGGGGAGCGCGCGCAGGCGCCGCTCGACCCAGGCCTCGAGGAACGCTTCGAGGTCGCCCGGACCGCGCGGCTCGAAGAGCTCCGCGCCGTCGAAGGCGAGCCGCGCGGCCGACTCGCGCGAGACGAGGGCCGACGGCGCCGCGGCGGCGTCCCGGTCGATGGCCTCTGCGAGCTCGAGGAGCCCCGGCGCCCCGCCGGCCCGGAAGCAGCGGCTGAGCCGGACCGTGGAAGCCTCGCGAGGATCCGCGGGCGGGGGCGCCTCGGGCAGCGGGCCGGCGACGAGCCGGTCCCAGGGCTTCTGCGCGACGCCGCCGCCGGGCGGGACGAGGTCGCGCAGGACGGCGCCCGCGTCGACCGAGGGGAGCTGGCCGGGGTCCCCGAGCAGGAGGAGCTGGCCGCCGGGCGGCAGCGCGCGCAGCAGGCGGTCCATCAGGACGGCGTCGATCATCGAAGCCTCGTCGACGATCACGAACGATTCGGAGAGCGGGTTCTGCTCGTGGTGGAGGAAGCGGCCCCGCCCCGGCGAGCAGCCGAGGAGCCGGTGGAGGGTGCGTGGCTCGGGCAGCGCACCGGCGAGCCGGCCGCCCGCCTCCGCGTCCGGCGCCTCGGGGAGGCCGAGGCGGATGGCCTCCGCGAGGCGGTTCGCCGCCTTGCCCGTGGGGGCGGCGAGCGCGACGCGCGCGAGGGGGAGGCCGAGGCGGACGAGCAGGCGCAGGAGCGCGACCACGATGGAGGTCTTGCCGGTCCCCGGGCCGCCGGTGACCACGCAGAGCGGGAGCTTTACGGCGCACAGGACCGCGCGCTGCTGCTCGGCGGTGAGCGGCGCCGCGCCCGCGCGCAGCGTCGCGAACGCCTCGGCGAGGCCGGGGAGGCTCGCCGGGGGCGCCGCCCGCAGCTTCTGGAAGCCCGCGAGCAGGCGGGCCTCGGTCGCGTGGAGCTTCTGGAGGTAGAGCCGCGGGCCGTCGAGGATGAGCGGCCGGAGGTCGCCGGGCCGCCCCGCGAGGCCGCCGAAGGCCGCCGGTCCGGACGCGACGAGCCCGGCCGCGCGCCGCCGATCCTCCTCCTCCGCGCCGAGCCGCGCGAGCGCCTCGTCGATGGCCTCCCCGGGCAGGAAGAGGCTCCCCTCGCGCCGCTCGGCGAGGAGCGCCGCGAGCAGGAAGACCAGGGCGCGGCGATCGGGCCCGGCGAGGCCGCGGGCGCAGCGGCAGAGCTCGAAGGCGCGCCAGAGGATCTCCTCGTCCAGCTCCGCCGCGGCGGCCGCGCGCAAGAGGCTCGCGGGGAGCGGCGGCCGGTCGTCGTCCTCGGGGAGCGCCCGCGGGTCGAGCCGCGCGGCGGCCGTGCCGCGCGGGTCGAGTGCGATGGGTCTCACGCGGCCTCCCCGTAGGAGAGCGCGGCGAGCTCGCGCTCCCAGCCGCGGACCTCGGCGAAGGCGGGGCGGCGGAAGTAGACGCCCTCCCGGCCCGTGCCCGAGGGCGAGAGGCCGCGCAGGAAGAGGAACGCGAAGCCGCCGAAGCGCGCCTCGTACTCGGCCGCCGAGCGCAGCCGGAGCATCCGGAGGACGGCGAGCGTGTAGAGGCGGGCCTGGAGCTCGTAGGGAGAGAAGCCCTCCGCGAGCTTTTCGCCCTCGAAGGCCGGGAGGCAGTTGCTCTTCCAGTCGCCGAAGTAGACGCGGCCGCCGTGGGTGAACAGGAGGTCGATGAAGCCGACGATGAAGCCGCGCCGGACCGTGAACGGCGGGGGCTCGCGGTCCCCGGCGGCGCGCGGGGGAGGCTGCCCATCGGGGATGGGGAAGAGGAACTCGACCTCCCTGCGCAGCGCCGGGACGCTCGCGAGGCCGGGGACGACCTCGCCGCCGAGGGCGACCGGCGAGGCGAGCGCGGCGTGGACGAGCGCGAGGGCGTGGCCGTGGAACCTCGCCGGGATGTCGAAGCGGCGCGCGGCGTCCTGGAGGAGCCAGGCGACCTCCGGGTGGCGGCCGAGCGCCTCGGGCGACGGGGACGCGAGGGCCGCCTCGGGTGCCACCCGGGCGAGCAGCTCGTGGAGAAAGCTCCCGCTCGTCGCGCCGCCGGGCAGCTCGTCCGGGCCGGGCCGCGCGCGGTCCGGCCCGTCGGCGCGGGCGTCGGCCGGCTCCTCCTCGACGGGGAGGCGGCGGGCGAGGCCGGAGAACGAGGTCGTCACGAAGCCGGCGTGGCGGCGCCGGAGCTCCGCCCAGTCGTCGCCCTCCGGCTCGTCGAGCAGCCCGGCCGGCAGCGTGAGCGGCGCGCCCGCGGGCGCCCTCGCCTCGGGCGGCCGTGCGCCGGCCTCGACGATCCGGAAGAGGGGCGCGCGCGCGAGGCCGCCGGCGAGGAGGGTCCGCAGCCGGCGGTTCACGTGGCGGTACGGGCCGGTGATCCTCCCCGCCTCCTCGGTCTCGGCCGGCCGCTTCGGGTCGAAGACGCCCAGGAAGGGCAGGTAGAGCCGCCCCCGGGCGCGGGTCAGCGCCACGTAGAGGAGCCGCTCCTCCTCCCGCGCCGCCTCGGCGGCCGCCCGCAGCCGCCACGGCTCCGGCTCGGGCCCGACGAGGACGTGGCGGCGCCCCTCCGGCGGGAGGTGGACGGGCCGCGCGCCGCCCCCCCGTCCGGCGGTGAAGCCGCCCGCCACGAAGACGACCGCGGCCTCAAGCCCCTTGGCCGCGTGCAGGGTGAGGAGCTGGACCGCCTCCTCGTCGGTCGAGAGCCGCTGCAGGTCCTCCTCCTCGCCCGGCGGCTGGAGCTGCCCCTGCCGCAGGGCGCGCAGCATGCCGGCCATCCGCGCCGCGCTCGCGCCCTCGCCGGCGCCGCGCTGGAGGAGCTCGAGGACTTGCAGGTAGTTCGCGAGCGACCGTTCGCCGTCGCCGAACGCGATGAGCCGCCGGACGAGGCCCGACTCCGTGAGCAGCGCGCGGGCGAGCGCGGCCGGATGGCGCTCCCCGGCGAGCCGCGCGAAGCGGCGCAGCCGGGCGAGCGCGGGGTGGCTCTCCGGCAGGTCGGCGGCCGCGGGGAGGTCGGCGAGGGCGAGCCCGAAGAAGGGCGTCAGGTAGGCGCGAAACCGGGCCTCGCGGTCCCCGGGGTCGGCCACGGCGGCGAGCACGTCCTCGAGGTGGCGCGCCTCGGCCGTCTGGAAGAGGCCCGCCTGCTTGTAGAAGGCGAACGGGACCCCCGCGCGGCGCAGCTCGGCGGCGACGAGCTCGAGCTCCGCGCGCTTCTGGGCGAGGACGAAGATGTCGCGGGCGCGCACCGGCTCCCCGTCGATCCGGGCGGGGGCCGGCCCCCCGATGAGCCGGCGGATCTCGGCCGCGATGGTCCGGGCGAGCGGCGGGATGAGCACCCCCTGCGCGGCCCGATCCTCCTGGGTCGGCAGGAGGTGGACGGGCTCCGGCCGCGCGGCGTCCTCGAAGGTCAGCTCCGGCCGGCCGCAGCGGACGGGCGTGTCGTAGCGGATCTCGCCCTCGAAGAACGGCTCCTGCGCGGTCTGGTCGAGGATCTGGTTGAGCGCCTCGAGCAGGGGGGCCGTCGAGCGGAAGTTCTCGGAGAGCCGGAACGGCTCCTCCCCGGGCGCGAGCAGGTCGCGCCGGGCGGCGAGGCAGCTCTCCACGTCCCCGCCGCGGAAGGCGTAGATGGCCTGCTTGGGATCGCCGACGAGGTAGAGCGAGTGGCCGTCCGGGCTCGAAGAGAAGACGCGGCGGAAGATGCGCCACTGGAGCTCGTCGGTGTCCTGGAACTCGTCGATGAGCGCGACCCGGTAGCGCGCGCGCAGCGCCGGAAGGAGCGGCGAATCGGGGAGGCCGAGGGCGCGATCGACCTCCGCCAGCATCGCGTGGAAGTCGATCCCCCCTCGCTCTTGCTGCTCGCGCGCGAGCCGGGCCTCGACCCGATCGCGGGCGAGGGCGGTGACGTAGGGCGTAACCCCCGGCGCCGCGGCGCACAGCCCGGAGAGCGCGCTCGTGAGCCGCTCGACCGGCGCGCCGCGGGCGAGGGCGTGTTCGAGCTGCTTGCGGGCGTAGCGCAGAGGGACCGGATCGCTCCGGGTCATCCGCTCGCCGTCGTCGCGCCAGAGCCGCAGGACGATCGCGAACCGCTCGGAAGCGGGCCGGCCGGCGCTCGCGCGCAGGTCGGCCAGGATCCCGTAGACGATCTCCAGGGCGAGCCGCGTCTTCGCGACGCAGGGGCGCGAGACCTCGCCCGCCGCCGCGCGCGCCTCGGTGAGGGACGGGAGCGCCGAGAGGGCCGCCTCGATCGCCTCCTCGCTCCAGGCCGGCGCGATCGGCCCGCGCAGGCGGTGGCAGTCGTGGACCAGCGCTTCGAGGTCCGCGAGCTTCGCCCCCTCCCCCGTCCAGAGCGCCAGCGCGGCGCGCAGCTCTTCGTCGCGCGGCGCCGCGCGCAGGACGTCCTGGAAGGCGCGGGTGAAGCGCGCGCCCTCGTCGGCGAGCTCCTCGTCGAGGAGCCGCCCGCCGGCGAAGGCGTGGTCGCGCAGGACGCCGTGGCAGAAGGCGTGGATGGTGCCGATCGGCGCGGCGTCGGCGCTCCGGAGGGCGGCCGCGACCCGCGCGCGCCCCTCGGCGTCGAGCCGCCAGCATCCCGGCTCGGCCGCCTCGGGCGCGCCGGCGAGCCGCTCGAAGAGCCGCACCACCCGCGCACGCAGCTCGGCCGCCGCCTTCTCGGTGAAGGTGACGACGAGCAGTTGGTCGAGCCGGACGGCCCCGCGGGCCACCAGCTCGGCCGCCACCTGCTCGATGAGGAACGTCTTGCCGGTCCCCGCCGACGCCTCGACGACGGCGTGGCGGCGGGAGAGCAGCTCCGAGGCGAGCGGGTGGCTCGGGATCGCCTCGCCGCCGCTCACGCGGCCTCCGCCCGCTCGGCCCGCCGGGCCGCGAAGTAGAGATCGAAGCGGCGCTCGATCCGCGCGCGGGCCTCCGCGTCGTCGAGGAGCCGGTACGCCTCGGGGTCGCGGATCGGGCCGTAGAGCGACGCGCAGAGCCCCCGCTTGAGCTGCTCCTGCACGATGGCGGCGAAGGGGCCCCCGCCCCCGTCCGCGGTGAACGCGAAGACCGCCGTGGCGGGCAGCAGGTAGTCGTGGACCTCGGCGAAGAGCTCGTTCGCGAGCCGCGCGAGGTAGGCGCGGGCCTCGGCGCGGGGGATGGCCGCGAAGCGGGCGACCCCGAGGCCGGCTCCTCGTGCGCCCCCCTCTCCAGGAAGGATCAGCACGACGCTCCGGTCGGCCGAATCGCCCGACGCGCAGAGGGCCACGTGATCGAGGAAGCCCCCGAGCGTCTCCTGGGCTCGCCGGGCGGCCTCGTCCGCCTTCGATGGCCGGGCCGCGCGGGCGCGCACCGAGATCAGGTGGCGCCGCCCGCCGAACAGGAGCGCGACCCGCCCGCAGAGCGGCAGCTCGCCCAGCCCCGCCACCGGGAGCGGGATCGGATCGAGGACCGCATCGACCTCCTCGGCCTCGCCCGCCGGCCCGAAGCGGAGCGTCTCCGGCCGGGTCCCGGCGAGGCCGTTCTCGTCCAGGTAGCGCGCGAGCGCCGCGCGAGAGCCCTCCACGACGTCGAGGTGGCGGCGGGCCTCGAGCCGTCCGAAGAAGCCCGCCTCCGGCAGCCTGCCGGCGGCGACGCGCGGCGAGGAGAGCCGCGCCAGCAGCGCCTCCGCGCCGGCGCCGTCCGGGCCGCGGGCGAGCCGCTCGAACAGCTCGCGCTGGAGGGAGATCGCCTCGAGCCGAGCGGCCTCGAACGGCTCGGCCTCGAGGGCGGCGCGGTCCTCGCGGTCCTCCTCCAGCCCCAGGAGCGTCCGGGCGCCCTCCTGCAGCGGGCACTCCAGGAAGCGGCGGAGGTTCGAGAGGGAGAGGCGCGCGGGCGCCCCGGCCGCGGCGGCGGCCGCGCGCGGCGGCGGCCCGATGCCCAGCCGACTCGAAAGGCGGCTCCAGTCCTCTTCGGGCAGCGCCTCGCGCAGGGCCTCGGGGCCCGCCGGCACGCCGTGCGCGTCGGCCTCGCGGCGCAAGGCGGCGAGCCCCGCCTCGACCCGCGCCTCGGGGGGGCTCCACGGCGCCCCCGCCCCGCCGCCGCGAGGCTCGCTCTTGCGCCAGAGCGGGACCGCGCGCACGAGCGGCGGCGGCCCGTCGCCCCACGGCCGGTATCCCCGCCGGACGATCCCGAGCAGCTCCACGACGGCGGCCGACGGCGCGAGGCCGTCGCCGGTGATCTCGTCCCGCCCGACATACGAGAGGTAGAGCCGGTCGCGGGCGGAGAGGAGCGTCGAAAGGAACAGGTACTGGTCCCGCTCGCGGGGCGGCGCCTCGCCCGGCCGCGGCCGGGCGAGGCGGAGGTCGAGCGGCGCGTGGGCCGGCGGGGCCGGGAACCGCTTCTCGTCGAGCCCGGCGATGAAGATCACCCGGAACGGGACGGAGCGCAGGGCCGCGAGGGTCGAGACGACGACCCCCCCGCGGCCGCTGCGCCTCGACGCGACGCCGGAGAGCCGGGAGCGGGCGATCTCGTGGGCGAGCGGAAAGCCGAAGCGGCGCCCGCCGAGGTCGGGGTCGAGCTGTGCGATCGAGCGGACCGCCGAGAGGCAGCGCTCGCGCTCCGCCTCGGCCTCCGCCTCGCCCGCCACGAGGTAGGCGCCGAGGTAGAGCGACAGGAACTCCCCCCAGCGGGCGGCGTCGTACTCCGCCCGGCGCGCGTGGGTCGCGTCGGACAGGAGCGAGCGGACGAGCAGCCCGAAGGAGGCCGACGAATCGCGGCCGCCCTCCTCGTCCGGGAAGTACTCCTCGCCGCCGATGACCACGGGCTCCGGGCGCGCCCCGGCGAGCATCGCGTCGCCGAGCGCGAGCCGGCGCAGCCCCTGGTCCCAGTTGAAGAGATCGGCCTCGTCCGCCCCGCCCCGCGCGGCCTCGCGGAAGATCCCCAGCGCGTCCGCCCGCGCCGCCCACTCCTCCGGATCGACCCCGGGGAAGCGGCCGAGGACGGCGGGGTGCGTGACGGCCTCGAGCAGCTCGGCGCGGGTGAAGCGGCCGCCCGGCAGCCCGAGGAGCAGCGCCGCCGCCTGCGCCATCGGGCCCGGCGCGGGCGCATCGAGCGCGTGCGGGATCGAGAAGCCGGGCTCGTCGAAGGCCGCGGCGAGGTGGCGAAAGTAGTCCTCCGGCTCCGGCCCCGCGACGAGCACGGCGATGTCCGAGAAGGAGATCGGCTCGTCCCGGACGAGCGCGCCGATCTCCGAGGCGATCGCCTCGGCCTCGCGCCGCGGGTTCGGGCAGGAGAGCAGCCGCAGGCTCCGGTCGGCCGCGAAGTCGAACGCCGGGTCCGGGGCCGTCCGCTCCGGCTCGCGCCGCAGGATGTCCCGCTGGATCTGCCGCAGGAGCGTCGTCGCGCCCGCGGCGGGGTCCTCGAAGGCCTCGGTGAAGTCGTGGCCGGTCAGCTCCGAGAGGCGGCGGACGTCCTCCCGGCCCGGGCGGCCCCAGAGGACGAGCGGCGGCGTGTCGCCCGGCTCGCCCGCGTCCTCCCAGAACTCGCCGCAGGGGTTTAAGCTGTAGACATGGACGGTGGTCCGCTCCGCGATCCGCGCGAGCAGCCGGTGGACGAGGTCGCCGGCGTGCGTGAGGCCGAAGAGGTGGACCTCCGGGCCGGCGTAGAGCGGCGCGCGGAGCAGCTCGTGCAGCCCGATCGCGCCGGCGCCGGCCGCGAGGGGGCCGCCCGCGCCGAAGGCGAGCCGGAAGAGCTCGCGCTGCCAGACCTCGTCGGCGGCGGCCTCCGTCCCGGCGAGCGCCGCCTCGCCCCGCGCCCAGGCGGCGAGCATGTCCGGCCGCGTGTAGGCGTACTCCTCGAAGAGACGCGACAGCTCGCGGGCGAGCTGGAAGCGGCGCCGGTCGCGCCCCTCGGGCGACGGCCCCGACAGGTACGTCCGGACCGGCCGGAGGCGGGGGCCGGCGAGGGCCGCCTCGTCGAGCAGCGCGCCGAGCAGCGCGCCGAAGATCGCCTCCGCGCCGGCGAGGCGGCGGCCGCCCGGCCGCCCGCCCGCGACCCGTTCGATGAACTGCCCCAGGGAGAGCAGGTCGAGGTTCGCCGCGATCCCGTCCCGGCAGGCGAGCGCGCGCTTCACGAAGAGGCCGACCTGCCGGCTGGGGATCACGACGACCGGCGCGTCGAGCGGCCCGTGGCTCTGCCGGAACGCGTCGAGCGCCTCGGCCAGCCGCTCCACCAGCGCCTCGGCCCGGTTCGAGTAGGTGAGCCGAATCATCGCCCTCCCGCGATAGCGCCGCGCCTTCGCCGCTGTCAAACGGCCGGAGGGACGGGGGCGTCTCTTCGTCCCCCGCCCTTGGCGGGCGCCTGGGAGCGCCGGCGTCCCGCCGGCGGCAGGCTTCGGGTGCGGGAACGCCGGCGTCCGCCGGCACCGCGCTGGGATTGCCGTGAACCCGTCCCCGCGGAAGACCCCCGCCTCCTAGCCGTTCTTGCCGCCCTGGCCGGTCGTGCCCGTCTTGAGCGAGGTGACGTTCACCTCGGCAATCGCCGCGCGCTTGGCCTTCTTCTTCTCCTGCGCCTTCTTCGCGGCCTGCGACTTCTCGGCCACGGTCGCGATCTTCCGCTTCGGCCACTCGTAGCCGAAGTCGGCGAGCCGCGGGTCGCCCTTCTCCATCGTCGCCCGGAAGTACGCCTTGCTCTGGGTGTCGAAGGCCTCCGCGGCCGCGACCGCCTGGTGGGTCTGGGCGGTGAGCTTGGCCTCCTGCGCCCGCCAGCCGTTGAGCTTGTCGATCTGCTGGAGGGCGGCGGCGTAGATCGCGTCGGCGGCCGCCTGGGTCACGTTCTTGCCGCCCAGGGGGATCTGGCTCTTCGCGGGGACGTCCTTCTTCCAGCCGGCCCGCGCCTTGGTGAACTTCGCGAACTGCTTCGAGTAGTTCATCTTCGCCATGATCTCCTCGCCCTCGAAAGAGCCCGGACGCACCATCCAGGCTAAGCCTATGGACCATCGTACACTACGATCGAACGGATGGCAAGGGGGTTTCCAGCGGGCGCGAGGTCGCCGGCCGCGAGGGCGACCCGTTTCCTGGCCTCGGCGAGGTCGCGCAAAGCGTGCCCGAGCCTCTCCTCGCGTTCGGCGAGGTCGCGTCAAGGTCCTGCCCGAGCGTCTCTTCGTCCCCCGCGCGCGAGCCCACATGATAGACTGGTCGGAATGGCCTCCCGCCATCCCTCCTGATGCTCCGGATCGACGAACGCGAGCTCCGCACGCTCTTCGACGACCGGACCTACCGGCGGGGGCGGTCCTATGCCCGCGCCGGCGCGGTGGCGCAGACCCGCGAGGACGGCGACCGCGTGCGCGCCCGCGTGCAGGGCAGCCGGCCGCGCCCCTACGAGGTCTGGGTGCGGCGCGACGGCGAGCGGATCGTCTCGCAGTGCTCCTGCCCCGGCTGGTCGGGCGCCCGCCGCCATTGCCACCACGTGGCCGCGCTCCTCTTCACCCTGCGCGCCCCGCCCGCGGGCGCGGCGGAGGAGGGGGGAGGCTCGCTCCGGCCGCCGCTCTCCTCCTGGCTCGCCGCGCAGGAGGCCGCGCGGCCCGCGGCGCCGGCCGCCTACGTCTTCTCGGTCGAAGACGATCACGCGATCGTCCGCCAGCTCGCGCGGGCGCCGGTCGCGGCGCCGGACGCGAGGCTCGCCGAGCTGCTCGCCGGCTTCCCGCGCGCAGAGGAGGGCGGCGCCCGCGTCCCCCTCGCGCGCGCGGGCGAGCTGCTCGCCCGCCTGTCCGGCCGGCCGGTCTTCGCCGACGACCGGTGCGAGATCCCGCTCCGCTTCGCCGGCGAGCCGGTCGGCGTGCGCGTCGACATGCTGGCCCCGGAGGCGGGCGGGGAGCCGGCCGCGGCGGCCGCCCCCTTCCTCTTTCGCGCCGTCCTCGCGCCGCGCGGCGGCGGGCGGGCGCTCTCGTTCGCCGAGGTCCGCGTCGCCGGGGGCGCCGAACGCTTCGTCCTCGCCGAGGACGTCGTCCATCCCCTCGACCCGCGCCTGCCCGACGCGATGCTCGCCCGGCTGCGTGACGCGCCCGAGGTCTCCTGCCGCGCCGAGGAGCTGCCGCGCGCCTTCGCCGAGTGGCTGCCGCGGCTGCGCGAGGCCGCCGGGGCCGTGGTTCCGGAGGCCGCCGCGGTCTTCCCCGTGCAGGGCGGCCCGCCGCGGATCCTCGCCGCCTGCGCCGGCGACCTCGAGCGCGCCGAGGTCCGCCTCTTCGCCCGCTACGGCGAGGTCGAGGTCGCGATCGACCCGGAGGGCGCCGCGCCCGCCGCCGAGGTCCGCCTCGACCCGGAGCGCCGCCCGTTCGTGCTCGCCCGCGACCTCGCCGCGGAGGAGGCGGCCGCCGCGCTCCTCCCGGCGGCGGGGCTGCGCCGGGAGGAGGGGGCGTTTTTCGCCGAGGGCGAGGCCGCGCTCGCCTTCTGGAGCCGCGGCCGGCAGGCGTTTCCGGAGGGCTGGGACCTCCGCCTGCCCCCCGCGCTCGTCTCGCTCCGGGTGCGGCAGGCGCGGATCCAGCCGCGGATCGAGGTCGGCCTCGGGGCCCGGGGGTGGTTCTCGATCGACGCCTTCCTCGGCGCCGAGGGGGTCGCGGTCGATCCGGACGAGCTGCGCGCCTGCCTCGCCGCCCTCTCGCCCTACGCGACGCTCGCGGACGGCTCGGTCGCGCCCATCGACGCCGCGGCCTGCCGCGACGTGCTCGACGCGCTCTCGGGCGTGACGAGCCTTGAAGGCGCGCCGCGCGGGGAGGCGCCGCCGTGGCTCGCGGGCCCGGTGCGCGAGCTCGCCGCCGCCGGCCGCGGGGGGGCGCACGTCAGCCGCGAGGCCGCAGAGCTGCTCTGCCGCCTCTCGGGCGAGGCGGTCCCGGAGGCGCCCGTGCCGGCCGGGCTCACGGGCGCGCTGCGGCCCTACCAGGTCCACGGCTTCCGCTGGCTCGCGATGCTCGAGGACCTCGGGCTCCCCGCGCTGCTCGCCGACGAGATGGGGCTCGGCAAGACCATCCAGACGCTCGCGCTCCTGCTCCGGGACCAGGAGCGCGGGGCCGGACCGGCGCTCGTCGTCTGTCCGACCTCCGTGCTGCCCAACTGGCTGCGCGAGGCCGGGCGGTTCGCGCCGTCGCTGCGGGCCGTCGCCTTCGCGGGCGGCCGGCGCAAGCTCCCGGAGGAGGGCGCGGCGGACCTCGTCGTGACCAGCTACGCCATCCTGCGGCGCGACGCCTCCCTGCTCGGATCCCGCGCCTTCTCGTCGGTCGTCCTCGACGAGGCCCAGCACGTGAAGAACCCCGAGGCCAAGGGCGCGCAGGCCGCGCGCGGGCTGACCGGCCGCTTCCGGCTGGTCCTCACCGGCACGCCCGTGGAGAACCGGCCGCTCGACCTCTGGTCGCTCTTCTCGTTCCTGCTCCCGGGCTTCTTGGGCGGGCAGGACGAGTTCATGCGGCGCTACGAGGAGGGCGCGGGCTCCACGATCGAGGAGGCGCAGCGCCGGCTCGCCGTCCGGGTGGGGCCCTTCCTCCTGCGGCGCGTGAAGAAGGACGTGCTCGAAGAGCTCCCCGAGAAGCGGCGGACGGACATGGTCTGCGAGCTGTCCGAGCCGCAGCGCCGGCTCTACCGCCAGGTGCTGATGCAGGTGCGCGCCGAGGTCTTCGGCGCGATCGCCCTGCGGGGGATGGCGCGGGCGCGGGTCAACATCCTCACCGGCCTCCTGCGGCTGCGGCAGGTGGCCTGCGACCCGCGGCTCCTCTTTGCGGGGGAGTTCTCCGAGGAGGACTCCGGCAAGCTCCAGCTCTTCCGGGAGCTCATCGAGGAGGCGCTCGACGGCGGCCACCGGGTCGTCGTCTTCAGCCAGTTCGTCCAGATGCTCGCCTTGCAGAAGAAGCTGCTCGACGGGCTCGGCGTGCGCTACGAGTATCTCGACGGGCGCACGCGCGACCGGCAGGCGATCCTCGACCGCTTCAACGCGCCCGAGGGCGAGGGGCGCGCGGACGTCTTCCTGATCTCGCTGCGCGCGGGCGGCACCGGCGTGAACCTCGCGAGCGCGGACACGGTGCTGCTCTACGATCCGTGGTGGAACCCCGCCGTGGAGGACCAGGCGGTCGATCGCGTCCACCGGATCGGCCAGCGGCGCGGCGTGGCGGTCTACCGGCTCGTGGCCCGGGACACGGTGGAGGAGAAGATGCTCGCGCTCGCGGAGAAGAAGCGCGGCGTCTCGGAGCGGCTGCTCGCGGGGCGCGGGGGCGGGGCGTTCTCGGCCGAGGAGCTCGTGGGGCTGCTCGGGGAGGGGTAGCGCGGCGCCTCGCGCGGCGCCGCGACGCCTACGGCGCGGTCACGCTCAAGGCGTAGGCGTCGTCCGGGTCGCCGCCGAGGCCGGGCAGCCGGACCACGGGGGCGGGGCGGACGCGGATCAGGTAGACGCCGGGGTCGAGCTTCGCCCGGATCTCCTCGCCGGCGCCCGCCTTGCCGTGGTCGCTCGTGTTGATGAGCGGGCCGGCGGACCGCGCGTCGCCCCCCGCGAGCGGGCCGGAGAGGCGCAGGGCGAGCGGGACCCGGGGGACGCCCGAGAGCCGGATGGCGACGCCCGTGGCCACCGGCTGCGCGGAGAGGTCGAGGCGGAAGAAGTCCACGTCCTGGGCCGGGAAGGCGTAGCCGCCGAGCGTCTGGCCGAGCTGGATGGGCGTCGCGGTCGCGGGCGTGTCGTTCGGCTCGCGCTCGAAGCGGCCTTCGTCGGGGCGCAGCGCGACGGCGAGCTCGTAGGGGTCGGCCGCGTTCTCCTGGTCGCGGACCCAGCGGGCGCCGACCTGGTGGGCGGCCGCCTGGACGCGCAGGAAGTGGTCGCCCGCGGGGAGCGCGAACGCGGGGATCACGGCCGCCTCAAAGGGCCCGGGGCGCACGCGCAGCAGCAGCCGCTCGCGCGCGCCTCCTGGCGGCGGGGCGTCGACGAGCGAGAGCTCCGTCTCCACGTGGGGGACCGGCGAGAGGGTCGCGTGGAGGAGCGCGGGCGCCGGCAGGTGGACGAGGTAGTCGTCGACGTCGCCCGCGGGCGAGAGGTAGCCGCGCCGGACCGCCGAGATCGGCGTGGCGGCGGCGAGCGCGTCGTTCGGCTCGATCTCGAAGTCGGGCGGGGCCGGCTCGACGCGGGCGGCGATGGTATAGGGCGCGTCGGGGGCGGCGCGCCGGGGGCCGCGGCCGGCCTTCACGACGAGGTAGACCGCGCGGACGCCGGGGAAGAGCGCGAGGTCGCGGATCGCGATGGGCTCGCCGGGGCGCGCGGACGCGTCGCCGAGCGGCTGCTCGGCCTGATCGAAGAGGTGGACTTCGAGGCGGAGCCCCGGGACCGCGGAGATCGAGAGGCGGAGCAGGTTCGATGGCCCCGAGGGCGCGCCCGCGCGGGCCGGACCCGCGTCCGGGGCGGGGCCGGCGTCGCCGATGGCCGCGCCGCCCGCGGGGATGGCCGCGTCGCCCGCGGCGGCGCCCGCGAGATCGACGCGGTACCAGTCGAGATCGCCGGGCGTGCCGAGGGTCGCGTGGAGCGGGTGATCGGCGGAGAGCGGCGTCGCGTCGGCGGGGCGATCGTTGGGCTCCACCTCGCCGTCGGGATCGGGCGCGGACAGGCGCAGGGCGAGCGTGTACGGGCCGGGCGCGCCGGCGGGCGAAGAGACGCGCAGGTAGACCGTGTCCTTGACCCGGAAGGACGGCAGCACGAGATCCGGGCCCGCGGGGAGCCCGAGGAGCTTGTCGCGGTCGCGGTCGTAGACCTCGAGCGCGAGGCGGGCGCCCGCGGGCGATTCGAGCTCGGCGCGCAGGTCCCGCGGCGAGGGCGGCTGTACGCGGTACCAGTCCTCGTCGGGGCGGCTGGCGGGCTGGACGGGGTGGAGGTCGCCGTCGATCCGGGCCGTGTCGGCCACGAGCTGCGCGTGGTCGGGGTCGTCGTTCGGCTCGCGCTCCGCGAGGGCGGGTGGGCCGCCGCCGGGGGCGGCGGGGGGAGGCGCGGGGGGGGCGGGCGCGGCCCTCTTCGCGCAGGCGGCGAGGAGGACGAGGGCGAGGAGGCGGCGTCTCACGCGCTTACCAGCGGCGGGAGAGCGCGAAGAGGAGCAGAAAGGCGAGGAGCGAGGCCGGCTCGCCGCCGCCGCCGCAGCCGCAGCCGCCCGAGGCGCCGGAGGAGCCGGAGGAGGAGCCCGCGCCGGCCGGGGGCGCGCCGCCGTCCGCCGGGGAGGCCGCCGCGCCGCCGCCGTCGGGGGAGGCCGCGCGGGGCAGGGGCGTGCAGTCGGGGGCGAAGGCGGCCTCTTCGGCCGGGTCGCAGGCGCGGCCGACGCCGTTGTGGTCGCAGTCGGTCTGGAGCGGGTTCGCCACGTGGGGGCAGTTGTCCTCGTCGTCCGCGATCCCGTCGCCGTCGCCGTCCGGGGGCGGCGCGTCCGTCACCTCGAACCGATCGAGGAGGAGCTCGATTCCGCCGTCCGGAGCGCCGGCCGCCGGCCGGAGCGCGAAGCCGTGGAGGGTGCCCGTGAAGTCCTCGGCCGCCTGCGCCGGGGCGCCGTGCGCGGCGTCGAGCCGGAGGATCCGGTGGGCGTAGGCGCGGCCGTCGACGGGGTTTGGCGAGACGAACGTGTCGGCGGGGGCGAACGTGTCGCCCGCGGTGAAGTCGATCGCCGTCGCGCCCGATGGCCCGGCGGGCCAGCGGCCGCCCACGAGGATCGCGACCTCGCCCGCGGCCGCGACCTGCACGTTCAGGTTCACGAGGCCGCTGCCGTCGCCGCGGAGGGGCAGCACGACGCCGCCGTCGGGGTCGATCCGGGGGGCGGCGGAGAGCGAGCGCGGGGTCCAGCCCTCCGACGAGATGTGGAAGGTCCAGAGCGGGTAGTCGTCACGGCCCGACAGCGTCGAGAGCATGCGCATCCGCCGGTCCGTGGCCGCGTAGAAGTAGCCGTTCCACCAGCGGCGGATCGCTTCGAGCGTCTGGAGCGCCGCTTGGACGCGCGGGGCGGTCGCGTCCTCGCCCGGGCTCATGAGGAACACCCATGCCTCTCGGGTCACGAGCGGGGCGTCGCCGAAGGCGGGCGTGCGCGGCCCCTCGACGGCCTCCACGTCGGCGACGGAGACGATGGTCCCGCGGCCCGTGATTGGTTCCGGCTCCTGTCCGGCGGTGAGCGGCCCGTAGGGGGGATCGGCGTTCGGCCCCTCGCCCGGGACGAGCGTGGGGAAGCTCTCGCCCGCGGGGGGCTCGGGGTTCTCCACGTAGAAGAACGGCGGGACGTCCTTATCGCGGCGCAGGCCCATCAGGTACTGGTCGAGCGGGCTGTAGGCGGCGACGCCGCCGTCGGGGATGGAGAAGCTCGACGGGTCGTTCGCGTCCTCGATCCAGTGGTTGCCCTCCAGCGGCGAGCCCATGTCGCCATCGCCGCCGCCGCTGTCGAAGAACCAGCTCCAGTGCTGGAGCGCGCGGCCGAGGAGCGCGTCGCTGTCCGCGCCGTTCTCGTCGCGGAAGTGGACGAACGCGCCCCACTGGTGGGCGGTCTCCTGGCCGAGGACGCCGGCCACCGAGTAGGCCGCGGTGCCGAAGTCGCGCACCCCGTCGCCGCAGTCGATGCCGATCGCCGAGTCGACGTTGCAGTCCCAGAGGACGCCCATGTCGATGACGCCGCGGAGGTTGCCGCCGGCGCGGACGCCGTAATACGCGCGGTTGTCGAAGGTGGGCAGGCCGCTCGGGGTCGTGTGCGCGACGCCGATGCCCTGGATGTCGTTGTAGATCGGCTCGTAGTAGGCGAGGTAGCTGCAGACGTCCTGGAGGAAGTCGCTCCAGAAGACGAGCGTGTCGTAGTCGTCGGGCTGCGCGGCGAGGAAGTTCTCGACCGCGTCGATGGCCGAGCCGAGCGGGGCGAGGCTGTAGACGGGGGAGCCGACCCGCTGGGCGCACTGCTGGTCCTCGAAGATGGTGCAGCCCGCCGGCGAGGGACCCAACTGCGGATCGTCGGCGGCGCAGGCGACCGCGGGGAGCGGCTGAATCTCGCCGAACGCGCCGGGGAGCGGTCCGAGGCCGCGCGGGGCGGCCTGCGGCGCGCGCGGGGCCTTCGGGAAGCGGCGGAGCGCCTCGCGGATGTCGCCGTCACGGAAGCGGAGGCCGGGCGGCAGCGCGGGCGCGGCCGCGAGGAGCAGGGCGAGGAGGGGGAGGACCATGCGCGGGCGGCATCATAGCCGAGTCGCCGGCCGGGCGGGCAAGAGGCCGGTCGGGGAGAGGCGCGAGGCCGGCAGGCCCGCGGTGAAAAGAAGAGCCCCGGGACCCATCGGGCCCCGGGGCTCGTGACGCGAGGCGACGAGGGCCTACTGGACCTCGTCCTTCTTCTTGTGCTTCTTCGCCTTCTTGGCCTTCTTCGCCTTCTTGGCCTTCTTGTGCTTCGCCGGGGCCGCCCCGGTGTCCTGGGCGACGGCGACCTTGGCGAAGGAGACGCCGAGCAGCACGAGCAACGGCAGCATCAACTTGCGCATGACCCTCTCCTTTCAAGAGGTGGGTTCGGGCGGTGAGGGTAGCGAGCGTCCGCCCAGAGTCAAGAGATTTCTGGCCGGCGGGGATTCCTTCGCGGGCTCCGAGTTCCCCTCCCCGCGGGCGCCGTGCTATGGCGGCGCCATGAGCGGCAACCCGCAACGTTCTGCGCCGGGCCTCCTCGCCGCCTTCCGCGAGGAGAAGGGGCGGCGCGGCGAGCGCCGGGTCACCGGCGTGCTCCAGAAGAAGGCGCAGGGCTTCGGGTTCCTCCGGCCGCTGTGGGGCGGCGACGACCTCTTCCTGCCGCCGTCGGAGCTGCGGGACCTCCACGACGGCGACCTGGTCCGCGCGGAGGCGGTGCGCGGGCAGCGAGGCCGGAGCGCCGGCCGCGCCGTCGAGTTGATCGAGCGGCGGCGGCGTCACGCCGCCGGCATCTACCGCGTCCGCGGGCGGGCGGCGGTCGTCGAGCCCATCGGAGACGGCCTGCCGCCCTCCTTCCCCGTCCGCCGCCACCCATCCGCGCGCGACGGACAGGCGGTCCGGTTCACGATCCCGGACCGGCACGAGGCGGGCGAGGTCGAGGCGGTCCTGGGCGACGCCGGAACGCCGGCGCTCGCGCCGCTGGAGGTCGCGTACGGGGCGGGCTTCTCCGAGGCGTTCCCGCGCGAGGCGCTCGCCGAGGCGGCGGCGCTCCCCGGAGAGCCCGGGCCGGGCGACCTCGAAGGCCGCGCCGACTTGAGCGGCCTCCCGCTCGTGACGATCGACGGGGAGGACGCCCGCGACTTCGACGACGCGGTCCACGTCGAGGCCGCGCCGGGCGGCGACCGCCTCGTGGTGGCCATCGCCGACGTCGCCCACTACGTCCGGCCGGGGAGCGCGCTCGACGCCGAGGCGCTGCGGCGCGGGACGAGCGTCTACCTGCCCGACCGCGCGTTGCCGATGCTCCCCGAACGGCTCGCCAACGGCCTCTGCTCGCTCGTGCCCGGCGGGACGCGCCTCTGTCGCGTCGCCGATCTGGTGATCGACGGCGCCGGCCGGACCATCTCGGCCAAGGTCTACCCCGCGGTCATGCGCAGCGCCGCCCGCTGCACCTACGCGCAGGTCGCGGCGAGCCTCGCGGGGGAGGCCGTCGGCCTGCCCGCGCCCGTCGTCGAGCGCTTCCCGCAGATGGCCCGGCTCGCGGGGCGGCTGACCGCGATGCGGCGCGAGCGAGGCGCCATCGACTTCAACCTGCCCGAGGGGAGGGTCGTCCTCGACGCGCAGGGGCGGCCGGTGGACGTGGCGCGCCGCCCGCGCACCGTGGCGCACCGGCTCGTGGAGGAGTTCATGCTGGCCGCCAACGAGGCGGTCGCCCGCCACTTCGAGGCGGCCGGGCTGCCGACCGTCTGGCGCATCCACGACGCGCCGGACGAGGAGAAGCTCGCGGACTTCGCCGCGCTCGCCCGCGCCCACGGGTTCGATGGGATCGGGGTGCCGGAGCGGGAGGCCGCGGGGCCCGGCCCCGCCCGGACGAGGCGGAGGGGCCCCGCGCCCTCGATCGGGCGCCGCCGTCCCTCCTCGGAGGCCGCCGGCGCCGTCCGCGCCGTCCGCCCGCAGGCGCTCGACGCCTTCCTGCGCCGGATCGCCGGCCACCCGGAGGAGCGGGCGCTCAACAGCCTGCTCCTGCGCGCGATGATGCAGGCGCTCTACAGCGCCGAGAACATCGGCCACTATGGCCTGGGCGCGAGGACCTATCTCCACTTCACCTCGCCCATCCGGCGCTACCCGGACCTCGTCGTGCACCGGCTCCTCGCCGGCCGTCAGCCCGCCGATCCGGCCGACCTCGCGGCGATCGCGGCCCGCTGCTCCGAGCGCGAGCGGGCGGCGATGGCCGTCGAACGGGAGGTCGACGCGTACTACGGCGCCCTGTTGATGCAGGGCCACGTGGGGGCGACGTTCGACGGGGTCGTCGACGGCGTGGTCGAGGCCGGGCTCTTCGTCGAGCTGGAGCGGTTCCTCGTGTCGGGCCTGGTCCACGCCGCGGACCTCGGCGCCGGCGCGCTGTTCGAGCCCGAGCGGCAGCAGTGGCGCCTGCCCCGCTCCGGCCGCATCTTCCACATCGGCGGGAGCCTCCGCGTCACCGTCGCGTCCGTCAACGTCGCCCGACGGCAGATCGACTTCGAGATCGCGCGAGGCCACCCCTGAACCGCCGCGCCGCCGACCGCCTGCGCGCCGCGCTCCGGCGGCTCTCGGCCGAGGCCGCCCGCGTGGGGCTGCCCTTTGCGCCCCCGTCGCCGCTCCAGAGGCTCGACGGGCTCGCCGAGCCGTGGTCGCGCGCGCGGATCTGGGTCAAGCGCGACGACCTCCTCGGCGCCGGCGGCACGAAGGTCCGCAAGCTCGCCGCCGCGCTCCCGGCGGCCAAGGCCGCGCGGCGCCGGACCGTCCTCACCTTCGGCCACGAGGACAGCAACCACGCGCTGGTGACGGCGGCGGCCGCCCGGGAGGCCGGCCTCTCGGCAGAGCTATGGATCGAGCCGGCCCCAGGCGCGCCCGGCGAGCGGAGGGCGGCGCTCGACGTCTCCGCCGATCGCGTCGACCGCCGGGGAGGGAGCCTCGGGCTCGTCACCGGCGCGGCCCTTCGCGCGCTCGCCCTCGCGCTGCGCGGCCGGCGGCCGTGGATCCTCCCGCCCGGCGGGACGACGCCCGCCACCTGCGCGGCCGTGGCCTGCGCGGTCGTCGAGGTGGCCGATCAGGTCGCCGCGCTGGGGGAGCCCATCCCGCCGCGCTGGGCCGTGGCCGTCGGCTCGGGCGGAACGTTCGCGGGGCTGCTCGCCGGCGCGAGGGCCCTCGACCTGCCGTGCCGGATCACCGGCTTCTCGGCGAGCGCGCCGGGCCTCGTCCGCGCCCCCCTCGTCGCGGCCCTCGCGAACGCGGCGCTCGACCAGCTCGGCCTCGCGGGCCACCTGTCGGCCGACGAGGTCGACCTCGCCGGCGCCCAGCTCGGCGGCGGCCACGGCGTCGCCACGGAGGCCTCCCGCCGCGCCGAGATCGAGTGGGCGAGCGGCGGCGGCGTCACCCTCGATCCAATCTTCGGTGCGAAGGCGGCGGCCGGGATGCGCGAGGCGATCGAGCAGGGCCCGCCCGGCGCGGGCTGGCTCTTCTGGCAGACGGGGATGCAGGTCGAGATGGCCAACGTGGCGTCCCCCGCCTAACATGCCGGCCGCCATGCCGGGATCGAGCCCATCGACGGCCGGAGCATCGCCCGGGGAGTCGCTCGAGGGGGCGATCGATCGCATCGTCTTCCAGAACCCGGAGAACGGCTGGACCGTCGCCCGCTTCCAGCTCGACGGCTCCTCCCGGGTCGTGACGCTCGTCGGCGAGCTGCCCGGGGTCTTGGCTGGGACGATGCTCCGGGTCTCCGGTCGCTTCGCCGAAGATCCCCGGTACGGGACGCAGTTCCAGGTGGCCACGTTCACCCCGCTCGATCCCGGGACGCTCGACGGCATCGAGCGCTACCTCGGCTCTGGCCTCGTCAAGGGCATCGGCGCGAGGCTCGCGAGGCGGATCGTCGAGACCTTCGGCGCCGGGACGCTCGCGGTCCTCGACGAGGAGCCCGGAAGGATCGCGCGCGTGCCGGGGGTGGGGAAGCGCCGGGCCAAGCGGCTCGCGCAGGCGTGGTCGGAGCAGCGACGCACGCGCCAGGCGATGATCTTCCTCCAGGGCCACGGCCTCTCGCCGGCCTTCGCGACGAGGGTCCTCCAGCAGTACGGGGTCGCGGCGCCCGCGCTCGTTCGCGAGAACCCGTATCGGCTCGCGCTCGACGTCCCGGGGATCGGCTTCCGGACCGCCGACCGGATCGCCCGCGGGCTCGGCGTCGGCGCCGACGCCCCGGAGCGCGCCGCGGCCGGGGCGCTCCAGGCGCTCTCCGAGTTGTCGGCCCAGGGCCACGTGGCCTACCCGCGAGACCGGTTCGCGCGGGAGGCCGGCGCGCGGTTCGAGATCGAGCCTGCCGCCATGGAGGATGCCGTCGGCCGCCTCGCCGCGCGCGGGGACCTCGTCCTCGAGCACGACCCGGAGCTCGGTCCCTGCGTCTACCCGCCGAAGCTGTTCGAGGCCGAGTGCGCGGCCGCCCGCCGCGTTCGGGAGCTGCTCGCGCGGCCGGTGGCGCCGCTCCTCGCGGATCCCGGGATCGCCTTCGCGGCCGTCGAGGAGGCGGGCCTCGTCCGGCTCGCACCGCTCCAGAAGGAGGCGCTCGCCGCGGCGCTCGGCGAGAAGCTCCTCATCGTCACCGGCGGTCCGGGCGTCGGCAAGACGACGATCGTCCGCGGGCTCCTCGCGGTCCTGGAAGGGCACGGGCGCGAGGCGCTGCTCGCCGCGCCGACGGGCCGCGCGGCGAAGCGGCTCGCCGGGGCGACCGGCCGCCCCGCGCAGACGATCCATCGGCTGCTCGAGTACAGCCCCAAGGGCGATGCGTTCCAGCGCAACGCGAAGGAGCCGCTCGCCGCCGATTACGTCGTCATCGACGAGACCTCGATGGTCGATGTCGTCCTCTTCGGCCATCTGCTCGAGGCCGTCCCCGACGAGGCGCAGCTCCTCCTGGTCGGCGACGCCGACCAGCTCCCCTCGGTCGGACCGGGGGCCGTGCTGCGCGACCTCCTCGCCTCCGGGGTCGTCCCCGCCGTCCGTCTCACCGAGGTCTTCCGGCAGGCGGCCGAGAGCCTGATCGTCCAGAACGCCCACCGGATCAACGAGGGGCAGATGCCGCGCCTGGACGACCCCGACGCGGCGGCCGACTTCTTCTTCGTCGAGCGCGAGGAGCCGGCGGCCGCGGCGCAGGCGGTCTGCGAATTGGTCCGCGAGCGCATCCCGCGGCGGTTCGGGTTCGATCCCGCCACGGACGTGCAGGTGCTCGCGCCGATGCACCGCGGGGATGTGGGCACGGTCGCGCTCAACGCCGCGCTCCAGCAGGCGCTCAACCCGGACGGCGCGCGGCTGGAGGGGATCACCGAGCGCTTCCGCTGTGGCGACAAGGTCATGCAATTGCGCAACGATTACCAGCGCGAGGTCTTCAACGGTGACATCGGCCGCGTCCTGTCCGCCGATCCGGAGGAGAGAACGCTCGCGGTGGACTTCGACGGCCGGGTCGTCACCTACGCCGCGGGCGACGTGGAGGATCTTCAACTCGCGTACGCCTGTTCCGTCCACAAGGCGCAGGGCAGCGAGTATCCCGCGGTCGTGCTGCCGCTCTGCACCCAGCACTTCCCGATGCTCCAGCGCAACCTCCTGTACACGGCGGTCACCCGCGGCCGGAAGCTCGTCGTCGTCGTCGGCAGCCGGAGGGCGCTCGCCCTCGCGGTCCAGAACGGCCAGACGCGCGAGCGGTTCACGGGCCTCGCGCGCAGGCTGCGGACCGACCTGGATTGATCGGTGCTCCGCGCGGTCGTCTTCGATCTCGACGGCACGATCGTCGACAGCCGCCGGGACATCGCGGCGAGCGCCAACGCCGCCCTGCGGGCGGTGGGGCTGCCCGAGCGGTCCGAGGACGAGATCGCGGGCTTCGTCGGCGAGGGCTCACGCCGGCTGATCGAACGCGCCGTCGCGCCGCGGGCCGACCTCGCGGACCTCGCCCACACCGCCTGGATGCGTCATTACGGCGGCCACCTGCTCGACACGACGCGCGCCTACCCCGGCGTGCGCGAACTGCTCGATAGGCTTTCGTGCCCGCTCGCCGTCCACACGAACAAGCCCGGGGACTTCGCCCGCGCGATCCTCGCCGGACTCGGCCTCGCCGTGCGCTTCGCCCGGGTCGTCGGCAGCGGCGACGGTCCCGCGAAGAAGCCCGACCCGGAGGGGGCGCGGCTGCTCCTCCGCGCGCTGGGGGTCGCCGCGGGGGACGCCGTCTACGTCGGCGACAGCCGGATCGACGTCGCCACCGCGCGGGCCGCCGGCATCCCCTTCCTCGGCGCGGGCTGGGGTCTGGGCGGAGCGCGGGAGCTCACCCTCGCTGGCGCGGAGACGATCGCGCGGACCGTCGCCGACCTCGAAGGGCTGCTCGTCGCCCACCGTGACGCCCCGTGACGCAGGTTCATCGAGGTCGCGAACGAGCCATGGCGCCGAAGGTGACCCTCGCGCTCCCGCGCTCCCTCACGCGGCCTTCCGCCGGAGCCCGCTCGCGAGGTCGAACCGCCGCTGTCGGGCCTCCTCGGCGCGCCGGGCCTCTCGGGCGGCGAAGGCGCGCGTGAAGCGCCGGATGGGGTCGGGAACGAACGCGAGCGGCCCGACCGGATGCTCGGTCGCCCGCGCGATCGCGGCCTTGAGGAAGCCGTGCAGCCCGCGGGCGAGCCATTCGACGCGGTCATGGCCGACGCCCCCGCACCGCTGTCGAAGCCGCTGGATCTCGGCCGCCGCGAGGAGTTCGGCCGCGTCGGGCCGGTCGAGCGCGATGGCGAGCGTGCGCGGGGTGAGGAGAACCAGCTCCTCGGGCCTCGGGATCGCCGCGACCTTGCGTTCGTGGAGGCTCCGTCCGGTGACGGCCGAGACCTGCACGCGCGCCGTCTCGTGGAGGCCAGCCACCCGCAGGCGCAGGTCGGTCTTCTCGAACAGGTCCTCGGCGAGCGCCGCCCGCGTGGCCACATGCCGCTCCTCGTTCAGGATGTCGAGCGCGAGCCATTCGAACCTTCGCCCGTAGCCGTGGTCGCAGACGTGGAGGCGGCCGCGCCGCTGCTCGGCCTTCCGGACCCCCTCGACGGCCTCGCGCACGGCGTTCGCGGCGGCGTGCAGGAGCAGCGTCGCCGCCTGAGCACGATCGCCGTCCGCGAAGCGCAACCCGACGCCCCAAAGGCGCGCCGAGAGGATCTGGTCACGGCGCAGCCGCACCACTCCGCCGGGCCACCGTACCCTCGCGCCCACGAGGCGCACCCCGTCGAGCGCGCCGCAGCGGGGGGCTGCGCTCTCCCCCACCGCGTCGAACCAGACCGCGGGCGGCGAGAGGTAACCCCGGGCCTCGTCGACGAGAGGCCCGAGCAAATGGGCTCGAAAAGGCGTGCCGTCCGCTTCGCCGGCCAGGGCGGTTTCCGAGAGCCGCGAGAGCTGCTCCGCCGCCTCTTCTTCGCTCGCGGCCACGAGCGGCTTGGTCTCGAACCCGCACATCCCCGCTGGAGAGAGCAGAAACGGTGCCGCTCAATCCCGCCTGTTGCTTCAATGGGTTGGGTAGTCCTTCGGCGAAGAGCCACGTCCAGCGGTCGAATGCACGTCTTGAATCCGGACGGCGATCAGCCGGGGTTCGTCCTACTGCGTGCTCGGCGGATCTCGCCTTCGATCTGGCGAAAGGAGGCGCGCCACAGCTCGGCCTCCCGGTGGGACAGGCCGGCCCGCGCCCAGCAGGAGAGAAGCTCGTCCAGGATCAGGTCCGGCCGCTGGGGGTTCAGGAAGCCGGCCGCTGAGAGGGCCTGTCGGGCCTCCTCGCGGGCGGCCGCCAGGTCGGCATGGGTGGCGGGCGGCGGGCCATCCTTCGGGGCGCCGGGGCCAACCGTCGCCAGGGCGTAAGAGAGCACGGCGACCGATTGCGCGAGGTTCATCGAGGGCTGGAGGGCGGCCGTCGGGATCCGGCAGACATCCTGGCACAGCGACAGCTCGGCGTCGGAGAGGCCCCGCTTCTCGTCCCCGAATACGATCGCGATCGGTCCGGCCGCGGCGGCCACCCGGTTTGCGAGCGCCGCGGGAGAAAGCGAGGGGCGGCGGGCGAGCCGGCGCGAGCTCGTGCCCGCCGAGAAGGCCGCGGGGGCAAGTGCCTCGGGGAGCGTCCGGTGGACGTAGAGCCGTTCGAGCACGCCATCGGCGCCGACCGCGAGCTTGCGCGCCCGATCGAGGGCGTAGGAGAGCGGGTCCACGAGAACGAGTTGGCCGATCCCGAAGTTTGCGGCGACCCGGGCGGCCGCCCCGACGTTGTCGAGGTTGCGCGGCCGATGGAGAACGAGGACGACCTCGGAGAGCGACGCCACGGACCGGACAAACCACAGCCCGCGGCACCGATCAACCAGGACGTCGGGCTCCCCTGCGCGGACCTCGCTATCCTTCACATGACGGATCAGGGCTCACGGGCGCGGTTTGACAGTACCGGACCCTCCGGCTAACCTTGGAATGACTATTGGGAGACTCCGCTTGACAGCCGGTTTGCTCGTCGTGCTGCTCACCGTGACGCCGGCGAACGAGAGGAAGGCGATCGATCTCTCTCGTCGCTCCATGCTGGAGTACAACGCCGGCGATCTCGAAAACGCGCTCGCCCACGCCACCGCGGCCTACGAGCTGGACCCGCGGCCCGCGCTCCTCTTCAACCTCGGCCAGTGCCACCGGGCGCTCGAGCACTGGTCGAAGGCGCTCTTCCTCTACCGGAACTACCTGCGCGAGAGTCCCAGGGCTCGCAATCGCGCGCTCGTCTTGAAGCTCATCGCGGAGCTCGAGGTGAAGATCGGGGCGCAGTCGGCAGCCGCTCCTGCTGCTCCCGCGGTGGCCGGTCTCCCCGCGCCCGCGCCTTCCCCCATCCTCGTGATCGCGCCGCGACGAACCCCGGACGCCCCCCTCCGCCCGGCCGCGACCGCCGCCCGGCCCGCGAAGGTCGAGGGCCGCTCGCGCCTCCCCGCCTACCTCGCCGGCGCGCTCGGCCTCGCCGTCGGCCTCGCGGGCGGGGGCGCGATCCTGACCGCGCGGGGGATGGCGGCGAACGCCGGTCGCGGCGGGACGCCGCCGGAGGGGAGCACCGCGGAGACGAGCCTCGCGGGCCAGGTCGCGTCGGCGAACCTCTGGAACACCGTAGGAGAGGTGTGGGTCGGGATGGGGCTCGCGGGCCTCGTCGCGGCCGGGATCCTCTTCGCCCTCCCGAGCGGCGGCGCGCAGGCGCACGTCGCCTTCTCGCCTCTGCCCGGGGGCGGGGCGCTGGCCCTCTCGGGGAGCTTCTAGCCATGCGCGTATCGTCAGGGCCGTCCGTTCTCGCCGCGCTCGCCCTGACGGCCTGCGGGCTGCCGTTCCCCCCGGGTGTCACCTGCCGGGGAGACGCCGATTGCCCGGCTGGCGACCGTTGCGATCCGTCTCAGCACCTCTGCGTCACGGTGGACGGGGGCGGGGTCGCGACCGGCAGCAGCGGCGCTGCGACGTCGGCGAGCGGCGCGGTCCAGAGCAGCTCGGGCGGCGAGGGCGGCTCGACCTCGGGTGAGGCCTCCAGCACGAGCGGCTCGACCGGCGGGTCGACGACGGGCGGGGGGAGCAGCGGCGGGACCGTGACGAGCAGCTCGTCTTCGGGCGGCTCGACGGGCGGGGAGACGGGAAGCTCGACCGGCTCGAGCACGAGCGGCTCGAGCGGCGGCAGCAGCATCTCTGGGGGGGGCAGCTCATCGAGCGGCGGTTCATCGTCAGGGGGAGCCTCCTCCGGCGGATCGAGCGGCGGCCTCGATGGGTGCACGCCCGACTGCACGGGCAGGTGCGACGGCGCCCCTGACGGCTGCGGCGGGGTCTGCGCGGGAATGACCTGCGCCGGTTGCTGCGATTCGAGCCACTTCTGCCAGCCCGGCGACGATGGGGGGGCCTGCGGCGCGGGAGGCGAGTCCTGCGCGCCCTGCGCGGGGGGTGCCATCTGTTACGAGAACGGTTGCTGCAAGCCGGAGCCGCCGACGACGTGCTCTACCACGACGGAGACCGGCCCTTGCGGCATCACGTACGCGCCGAGCTGCGACGGGGGCTCGGCGTACTGTTGCGGCGGCCCGACGGGGACGTGCTGCCCGGGCGGTTCCGCCCAGTGCGCCGGCGCCAACTGCTGCCCGGCGGGCACGAGGCCCTCCTCTGGTAGCTGCTGCCCCTGGGCGGAGAACTGCAAGGGCCAGTGCGTGGGCGCGGACGACCAGTGCGGCGGTACGTGCCCCACGAACGACTGCGCGGGCTGCTGCGATTCGTCGACCCACGTCTGCGAGCCGGGCGACGCGGGCACGGCTTGCGGCAGCGACGGAGGTGCCTGCGAGATCTGCTCGTCGCCCGCCTTCTGTGAGAACGCCACGACCGGCAGGGGCGCCTACCTCTGCTGCACGCCGAGCTGCGCGGGCCAGTGCGCGGGCGCGGACGACCAGTGCGGCGGTACGTGCCCCACGAACGACTGCGCGGGCTGCTGCGCGGGCACCACTTGCGAGCCGGGGACCTCGTCGAGCGCCTGCGGTCAAGGAGGTGCGACCTGCGCGAACTGCGGCAGCTTCCCCTGCAACTCGAACCATTTCTGCGACTCCTGCCAGCCGGGCAGCAGTTACCAGGTGAATTGCGCCTGCGGCACGATGACGGTGACCTGCAACGGCAGCGGACAATGGAGCGATGGGCCCTGCATCGAGGGCTGCCAATCGGGGTACTGTTGCACGGGGACATACTGCGCTGCAGGAAACGAGACGTCTTCCTGCGGGAGCGTCGGCACCTGCGCGAACTGCATGGAGTTCGACTCCACCGACGTCTGTTACAAGTATCAGTGCTGCAAGCCGCAGTGCAGCAACGCCTGCGCGGGGCAGGACAACCAGTGCGGCGGCACCTGTCCCGCGACCACCTGCGCGGGCTGCTGCGCGGGCACCACTTGCGAGTCGGGGACCTCGTCGAGCGCCTGCGGTCAAGGAGGTGCGGCCTGCAAGGACTGCTCTCTAGGCCTAGGCTGCGTCAATCAGGCCTGCGTTGGATAGCCCTGCCCTTGGTTCGCGGGGAGGACCACGGGGGAGGACGTTCGGATGCGCGTACGCGGCGGGGACGGTCGCGCTCCAATGGGGGATCGAGGCTCGGGGATGCGAGCGCCGCGGCGACGAAGCGCGCTGGAGGCAACCCCAGGTCGTTCGTCAGGGGTGAGTCCTATCCGCCGGCGCGAGAGCGACGCCGCAGCAGCCGCACCGGGGTTCAGATGTCGAAGTAGAGCGCGAACTCCGCGGGGCTCGGGCGCAGGCGGACGGGGTTCACTTCCTTGTCCATCTTGTAGTCGATCCAGGTCTCGATCACGTCGGGGGTGAAGACGTCGCCCTTGAGCAGGAACTCGTGGTCGCGCCGCAGGCAATCGAGCGCCTCGTCGAGCGAGCCCGGCATCTTCGGGATGTCCTTCAACTCCTCTGGCGAGAGGCCGTAGATGTCCTTGTCGAGCGGATCTCCCGGGTCGATCTTCTTCTCGATGCCGTCGAGGCCGGCCATCAGCATCGCCGAGAAGGCGAGGTACGGGTTGCAGGAGGGGTCGGGCGAGCGGAACTCGATGCGCTTGGCCTTCGGCGACGGGCTGTACATCGGGATCCGGATCGACGCCGACCGGTTGCGCGACGAGTAGGCGAGGTTCACCGGCGCCTCGAAGCCGGGCACGAGCCGCTTGTAGCTGTTGGTCGTCGGGTTGCAGAGCGCGGCGAGCGCGCGGGCGTGGCGCAGGATCCCGCCGATGTAGTGCATGGCGGTCTCGCTCATGCCCGCGTACCCCTCGCCGGCGAAGGCGGGCTTGCCTCCCTTCCAGATCGACTGGTGGGTGTGCATGCCGGACCCGTTGTCGCCGTACAGCGGCTTCGGCATGAACGTCGCCGTCTTGCCGTGCCGGCGCGCGACGTTCTTGACGACGTACTTGAACCACATGAGCTTGTCCGCGCAGGCGGTGAGCGTGTCGAAGCGCATGTCGATCTCCGCCTGGCCGGCGGTCGCGACCTCGTGGTGCTGCTTCTCGACGTGGATGCCGACCTGCTCCATCAGGAGGACCATCTCGGTGCGGATGTCCTGCTGGCTGTCGGTCGGACTGACCGGGAAATAGCCCTCCTTGTAACGCGGCTTGTAGCCCAGGTTGCCGCCCTGCTCCGCCCGTCCGGTGTTCCAGTGTCCCTCGACCGAGTCGACGGCGTAGAACGCCTGGTTGGGACCGAGATCGTAGCGGACCTCGTCGAAGATGAAGAACTCGGCCTCCGGACCGAAGAACGCCTGGTCGCCGATGCCCGTCTGCTTGAGCCACTTCTCCGCCTTCTGGGCGATGTTGCGCGGGTCGCGGCTGTACGCCTCCTTGGTGATCGGATCGACCACGTTGCAGATGATCGACAGCGTCGGCGCCTCCATGAACGGGTCGACGACCGCGGTCGCCGGGTCGGGCAGGACCAGCATGTCGGAGGCGTGGATCGGCTGCCAGCCCCGGATCGACGAGCCGTCGAAGCCGTAGCCCTCCTCGAAGTTCTCCTCCGTCAACTCGACGAGCGGGAGCGCGAAGTGCTGCCAGATCCCGACGAAATCCATGAACTTCAGATCCACCATCTGGACCTTACGCTCCTGCGCCAGCGCCACGACTTCCTTGGGCTTCAACGCCATGATCTCTCCTCCGTCCACCAGGGGCGAAACTTTGTGCACCCCCACCGCGCCTGTCAAATGGCCTCTTCCCCGTGCTCGCCGGTCCGGATGCGCAGCGCCTCGTCGACCGGCAGGACGAAGATCTTGCCGTCGCCGATCCGGCCCGTCCGCGCCGCCTTGGCGATCGCCTCGACGACGCGCGCCACCCGGTCGTCCGGCACCACCACCTCGATCTTGATCTTCGGGATGAAGTCGACGACGTACTCGGCGCCGCGGTAGAGCTCGGTGTGCCCCTTCTGCCGGCCAAAGCCCTTGACCTCCGCCGCGGTCAGCCCCTGGATCCCGAGCTCCCCGAGCACCTCCTTCACCTCGTCGAGCTTGAACGGCTTGATGATCGCCTCGATCTTCTTCATCGCCACCGCCCGGGGAGCACGCCCCAGGTCTAGCAGGGGCCGGCCGGCCTGGCAAGCAGCCGAAGCGACCGGCTACCGGCAGGTCCCGTCCTCCCCGCAGCGCTCCCCCGCCGGGCAGTCGGCGTCGGCCTGGCAGGAGGTCGCGCAGAAGCCGGCGATGCACCCCTGGCCGCGGGGGCAGGGCTCGCAGGTGCAGCAGCTCTGCGGCGCGCCCGCCTGGCAGTGGCGGCTCGCGCACACCTCCCCCGCGCCGCAGTCCGAGTCGGTGCCGCAAGGGGGCGCGCAGGAGACGCCGTCGCAGACGAGGCCCGGACCACAGTCGGCGTCCGTCGCGCAGTCCGGCAGGCACGCCCAGATCGAGCCGAGCGCGGAGCAGTCGTAGCCGGGGCGGCGGCAGGCGGCCTGGCCGCAGTCGGCGAGGCAGACCGCGACGGCCATGTTCTCGTTCCCTCCGGCGACCGAGTAGCAGGTCGAGCCGGTCGGACAAGGCGAATCGGGGCCGCAGCCGGTCGCCGTGCAGTAGCCGCCCGTCCAGATCGTGGGGCTCCCGCCGCCGGACAGGTCGAACCCGGGGCCGCAGCTTCCGTTCGGGCCGCAGTCCTCGTCGGTCGTGCACGGGAAGCCGACGAGCACGAGGCCCAGATCTCTCGTGCAGCCCGCGTCGGGGGCCCCCGCGTCCACCGCCACGACGACCGAGCCGGCGCCGGCGTCCGCGGCCGAGGAGCCCGCCTCCCCGGCGCCTCGCGCCGATCCCATACAAGAGCCAGACAGACAGCTCTGCCCCGAGACGCAATCCCAGTCCCCCGTGCACGCGGCCGATCCGCTGCCAGGGCTTTCCCCCGAAGAGCTGGAGTAGCCGCCGCTCGAAGATCCGGAGTAGCCGCCGCCGTGGTCGCCGTCCTCGCCGACGAAGATGCACAGGCAAGCCGACTGACAAGCCGCCGCCGCGATCACGAGACACATCGGTAGTGCGTTGCGCATGGTTTCCTCCACGGCTTCATTCCGAAGCCTTGCCGCGCGGCACCTCCGGCGCGGCGCCCACTCGTTCCCCCCCCGATAGCATGCAGGCGCCGTGCCCGCCGTAAGCCGCTGATTCTCCAGTGGGTTGCGCATTCGGGCGCGCCCGAATGCGGCCGGCCGCCGGATCGTAATGTCGCGGTCGTCAGCCGATGGCGGCCCTCTTCTGGACGGACGGATTCCTGGCTTCGCTGCGACGAACGAGCTCGCCCAAGGGGAAGTCTCACGTCCGTGGGTCAATACCGATTCCGTCTCCCGTGGTCTCGCCCGCGGCTTCCCTGGTAGTCTCGCCGACATGGGGCGTGCCGGGCTGCTCTTCGTGCTGGTCCTCGCGCGGTCCGCGTGGGCCGCCACGCTCTGGGTCGCGCTCCCCGGGCAGGCGGCGCCGTGCGATCTCGCGCCGATCGCATCCGCGCTCCGATCCCGGGTGGGGGGGGCCGACGTCCGGCCAGGCTCACCCGCCGCCGCGGGCTCGGACGTGGCGATCGTCGTCGAACGGCGCGGCGATCGCTGGCTCCTGCGGGTGCGCGCACCGGGAGAGCGCGAGCTGCGACGCGACCTCCCCCCGCCCGGGGCGGACTGCGTGGCGCTCCGTGAGACCGTGGCCTCGATGGTGGAGCGCTACCTCGAGGAGATCCGCTGGACAGGGGCGAGCGCGCTCGTCGCGCCCCTGCCGGCCCCCGCGCCCCCCCCCGCCGCCGCGCCGTGGCAGATGGTGCTCGAAGCGGGGGCCGCCGCGCAGCTCTCGACCTTGGGCCCGCTCCCCGCCGGAGAGCTCGAGGCCGGCGCCCGCCGGGGGCGCTTCCAGCTCGCCGTCTCCGGCGTGATCGCCGGGGGTGCGGCGCAACCCGTGGGCGGGGACGCGTCGGCCGCCTCCATCCGGCTCCAGCTCGCGGTTCTCCAGCTCTCCGCGGGCTGGCGTTTCCCGATCGGGCTCGGCGCGCTGCTCCTGTCCGCCGTCCCCGGCAGCGAGCTCCTCTGGGCGCGAGCCGAGGGCGCCCTCGTGTTCGGCGGCACGCCGCGTTTTTTGGCCGTCCCTTTCCTGGGGGGGAGCCTCGCGTGGGAGGTGCCGCTCGCCGGCCGCTTCGGCCTCACCCTCCACGCCGAGGCCCGCGGCCTCTTCTCGCGGCAGATCTTCACGCTCGAGGACGACCCCACGGGGACCCGCGTGCAGACGCCGGCCGCCGACGGCGAGGCGGGCCTCGCGCTCTCTTACCTCTTTTTTTGAAGGCCGGGTCCTGCGGCGCGTTTGGACATCCCGAGGGGCGATGACGAGGCCCCAAGATGCCGCGCCCGACGATCCGCGTGAAGAGGAGCTTGCCCGCCGCGCACGACAGGGCGACCCCGCCGCGTGCCACGCCCTCTACGAGCGCCACTTCCCGGCCGTCTGGCGGCTGGCCCGCCGGCTGGGCACGCCGCCCATGGAGCTGGAGGACGTGACCCAGGAGGTGTTCGCCGCGGCGTTCGGCAAGCTCGACCGTTTCGGCGGCGGGAGCTTCGCCCACTGGATCCACCGTATCTGCGCGAATGTCGTGACCGACCACCACCGCCGCCGCCGGGTGCGGGAGGGCTTCCGGCGCCTCTTCGGCGCGGAGCCCGAACTGGAGGGCGCCCCCGGCCCCGAATCGGTCGCCGCCGCGCACGAGGCCGAGCGCCGGGTGGCCCAGATCCTCGCGAGGATGCGCCCCCGCCAGCGCGAGGTCTTCGCGCTCTTCGAGCTCGCGGGGCTCTCCGGCGAGGAGATCGCGGTGCGCGTCGGCTGCCCGCTGGGGACCGTCTGGACGCGGCTCCACCACGCGCGCCGCGCCTTCGTCCGCATCGGTAGGAAGCGGGGCTTGCTCGACCCGGAGGCCGGGGCGTGAGCGGTCCGCGCGAGGCCCCGCGCCGCCTCGCCGAGGGCGGCGGCTCGATCGCGGCGCTCTTGCGCCGCGTGCCGGAGCCTCCCGCGGACGAGGTCGCCGGAGAACGGATCTGGAGACGCCTGCTCCGCTCCCTGCCCGCGCGCCGGCGCCTCGCCATGGGTTGGCTCGTTCAGGCGGCCGGCCTCGCCTCGCTCGCCGCCGTGCTGTTCTGGTGGTCGCGTTCGGCGCCGCTCCCGCTCGCCCGGCTCGAGCTCGCCTCGGGCAGCGTGCTCGCCGCGGCGCCCCGGCGCGAGTACCGCGCGGCGCACGCGGGCGCCGCGCTCGCCGAGGCGACCCGGCTGCGGACGGACGCGCAAGGCCGGGCGATCATCGGCCTCGCCCGCGCGCGCGTCCTCGTGACCCCGTCGACCGAGGTCGCGCTCGAATCGCTCGGCGCCGCGACGTTCCTGCGCCTCTCCGCCGGCGGGCTGGTCGCCGAGGTCGCGCCGCGCCGCGGCGGAGAGAGCTTCGTCGTCCAGACGACCCGCTGGCGGGTGGCCGTGAAGGGCACCGTCTTCGAGGTCCGCGAGAAGACGCCGGACGACGTGACGGTGAGCGTAGGCCGGGGCCTCGTCGAGGTCTCCGGCGAAGGCGGCGTCTTCGAGGTCGCGGCCGGAAAGTCCTGGCGCAGCATCGAGCCGGCGAGGTTCGGGGACGACGACATCGCGCCGGCCGACCGGGCCCTGCTCGGGGAAGAAGTCAGGGTGGAGCCTCCGCCCCCCGCGGCTCGTCTGGAGTCCGTTCCCGCTCCCGCTCCCGCGGTCCGAGTCCCGCGCGCCCCACGCCGCGAGCCCGAGCGGCTCGCGATGCTCGAACGAGCGCCGCCGCCGTCGCCCCCGCCGTCATTCCCGCCCGTCCCCGCGCCACCCGTCGTCCCGGCCGCCGATCCCTACCCGCGCGCCCTCGCGCTCGCGCGCGCCGGGAAGGCCCGGGAGGCCGCCGACGCGCTCGCGGTCATCGTGGCCGCCCGCGGGCCCCACGCGGACCTCGCGCTCTACGACCTCGCCCGGCTGCGGCGGCGGGAGCTGGGCGATTCGCCGGGGGCGATCCGGGCGCTCTTGCAGTACGAGCGGGACTACCCGGGCGGCCCGCTCTCGCAGGAGGTCGAGCTGTCCGCCATCGAGCTGCTTCTCTCGGCCCCGGACCTGCCGCGCGCGCGGGCGCAGATGGACCGGTTCCTCGCGCGCCACCCCGAGAGCGAACGCGCCCCCGAGGTCCACCTGCTTCGCGGAAACCTCCTGCGGGGTTCGGGCCGGTGCAAGGAGGCCCTGCCCGACTATCGGCAGGCCCAAGGAGACGGGACCGACGACGACGCGCTCTACTTCCGGGCCTACTGCGAGCAGCAGCTCGGGCGGACGGCGGACGCCGCCCGTTCGCTCCACGACTACCTCGCGCGCTTCCCTCGCGGCCGGCACGCCGCCGAGGTCCACGCCGCGCTGCGGGCGGGCCGGTGACTTTTCTTGAAGCTATTCCGGCGACGGACGTTCGAGAGGTTTGGATTCGCGGTTTCTCGTCGATCGTCAAAAGGAGATAGGCCCCATGGGACGGACTTGCAGGATCCTCGCGCTCGCCGCGCTCGCCACCGCTTGCGGCACGGAACAGAACCCCCTCGGCGGCAAGTACGCGCTCTCGCAGAAGGTCACCGCCGCCGACGGCGCGACCCTCACCGTGAGCCCGAGCGAAGACTCCAAGCTCGCGGGCGTCTCCATCTTCATCCCGCCCGGGGCCCTCGCCCGGGACACGACGATCACGATCGCCGAGGGCGCGCCGCTCTCCCTCGCGGCCGGCAGCCAGTCGGTCACGCCCGTCGCCGACTTCGGTCCCGACGGGACGACCTTCAGCAAGCCGGCGACGATCACGCTGCCGTACCAGCTCCCCGCGGGCGCCGATCCGACCGGCCTCTCCGCGGTCGGCGTCGAACCGACCGGCGCCATCATCGTCTACGCCGGCGCCGAGCTGTCGATCGACCCGGCGAACGGCAGGATGTCCTTCTCGATCGGCGGCTTCACCCGCTACGGCGGCGTCTCCGGCCCGCCCTGCCCGGCCGGCGACACGCGCTGCTTCGACTGCGGCGGCGGCGGCACCTGCCAGGCGAGCGGCCAGTGTCCAGCCATGGACTGCCCGGCGAGTGACGGCGGCGTACCGAACCCTGGCGCGTGCCCGCCAGGCGAGGAGCCCTGCTGCTGCGGTCAGTGTCTGCCGCGCGGCGCCTGCACGATGGCGTGCCCGGCCATCTGCCCCGCCGACGGGGGCGTCACGACGGGCGACGCCGGCAGCGCCGACGCGGGCGGCTCGGGCGGGAGCGACGCCGGCGTCGCCTGCCCGCCGGGTGAGGAGCCCTGCTGCTGCGGCCAGTGCATCGGCAAGGGTGGCTGCACCATGGCCTGCCCCGCCGTCTGCCCGATCGACGCCGGGACGCCCTGCCCGACCGGCGAGACCAACTGCAACGGCCACTGCATCGCCCCGGGGCAGGCGTGCTCCGTCTGCCCGCCAGGCGAGTACGATTGCTGCGGCCAGTGCCTCCCCGAGAACAGCGGGATCGCGTGCGCCTGTCCCGCGCCCGAGGACGGCGGCCCGTCCTGCCCGCCCGGCCAGGTCCCCTGCGACGGCACCTGCATCCCGTCGGGCGTCGTCTGCGTGCCCTGCCCCACCGGGCAGACCAACTGCTGCGGCACCTGCGAGACGCTCCAGCCGAACGAGGGTTGCGGCTGCGCGACGCCGGTCGACGCCGGCCCCGTGGCGATCGACGGCGGCGTGGGCTGCGTGACCTGCCCGCAAGGGGAGTACTGGTGCGGCTGCGGCAGCACGTGGGGACACTGCGTTCCGAACGATCAGGCGTGCCCGATGCTCTGTCCTGCCAACCCGGACGGCGGCGCCGAGCCCGTCTGCACGGCCTGCCCGCCGGGTGACATCCTCTGCGACGGCGCCTGCATCCCCGACACGCAGCCCTGCGGCGGGGCGGCCGACGCCGGGACGACCTGTGTCTCCTGCCCGTCGGGCGAGTACTGGTGCGGCTGCGGCGCGACGACCGGCCAGTGCATCCCCGACAGCCAGGCCTGCCCGCTCATGTGCCCCGCTGGCATCGGCACCTGCGGCCCCTGCCCGGCCGGCGAGACGTTCTGCCAGGGCTGCGACGGCGGCGGGACATGCGAGGCCAGCGGGATCTGCCCGACGATGCCGTGCCAGATCGAGCAGGACGCCGGCACCTCCGCGGACGCGGGCGGCTGCTGGACCTGCCCCTCGGGCACGACATGGTGCGGCTGCACGCCCACGAGCGGCCGCTGCATCGCCCCACCCCAGACCTGTCCTCTCGGATGCGCGATGCAGCCGTGCGCGGCCCCGGACGCGGGGACCGGCTGCCCGCAGGGCTACTACCGCTGCCCCGGCGGCCAGTGCATCCGGGACGGGGCCATGTGCACCGCGCCCCAGGACGGCGGGACCCAGTGCACGCCCAAGTGCCAGACGGGCTACAAGTGGTGCGGCTGCTCGTCGGCGGACGGCCAGTGCATCCCGGAGAACCAGATCTGTCCTCTGATGTGCCCGTCGTACCCGCCCTGCCCGTGAGGCGCGAGCCCTGATCGCGGGCTCGGCGGAGGATACGCTGGCGGCAAGGCGCCTGCGATCGCGGAATTTCGAGGCGGGCTGGCATGAATGTCCGGGTCGCCGGCGCATCCGCCCACCGGGGTCTTCGCCGCCGCCGCCGCCGCCGCCGCCACCGCACGAGCGGCCCAGGACTAGGACGCCGCTGGAGTCCCGCAGGCTCCGGGCCCATGGCACCGGCTCCTGGCCCTGGATTTGCATTGTCTCTTCGCCTGCCGCGGGCCGATGCCCGTAGGCCCCAAGGGCCATTCGAAAGCCATGAAAGCAGGAAGCAAGAAGCCGAGGCGAACGGCTGGCTTCTTGGCTTCCGTCATCAAGAAGTCCTCGCGCCACCCGACGATTCCCGGAGGAGGTCAAGACCCCATGTGCCGCGTCGTCGCGCTCCCCGCCGCCGTCCTGCTCGCCTCCTGCTGCCTCACGCCCGCCTCCGAGAACGACGACGCCGGCCCCTGCGGCGACTGCGTCTCTCGGGACGCGGGGAGCGCCGACGCCGGGACGTGCACCGGCTGCCCGCCTCCGGACGCCGGCACCCGCTGCAGCTCCGACGCCGAATGTCCCGGCGGCTACTGCGCCATGGGGCTCAGCTCCTGTCCTGGCGCGACCGTGCCGCTCGTGACGGTCGTGCCGGGCTACTGCCACCGCGACTGCCAGAGCTCCGCGTGCGTCTGCCAGGACGCCGCCGACTGCCCGCTCAGCGCGGCGACGGGGAACGGGAACCCCTGCGGCCCAGGCGGACAGTGCGCCGCGTTCGGCGCGGACTGCCCCAGCGTGAGATGCCCCGCCGCCTGTCCGCCGTCCCAGCCGCTCGAGAGCCTCTGCCCCGTCTGCCTCTGCGCCGCATGCCCCGCGCCCGACGCCGGAAGCGAGCCCTGCACGGCCGATACGGACTGCGCCGGCAACGAGAGCGGCGACAGCTACTGCGAGCTCCCGCTGACGTCCTGCCCGCAACCCAACCCCTACGGTGTCGAAGTGACCGCGGCGCCCGGGTTCTGCCACCGGAGCTGCGAGCGTGGCGCCTGCGCCTGCGAAGACGACGCCGACTGCCCTGGCGGTGCTTGCAACCTGACGGTCGATCCGCCCGTCTGTATGGGCCTCGGCGGCGACTGCGGCTTCTTCAATGGTTGTCCCCCGGAGTGTCCGAGGTCCAGCTTCGCCGAGGATCCGTGCGATGTCTGCCTCTGCGCGACCTGCCCCGCGCCCGACGCCGGGAGCGGAGGAGCGGGCTGTGGCGGCGGTCCCGATGCAGGCGCGTGCGCGCCGAACGAGGTCTGCTGCGAGGTCGGGGGCGGCGGCACGGGCTCCATCAGCGAGGACTGCTACGACCTCGGCCCCGATGGGGGGTGCCCCCCAGGGGCCTACTGCTTCTCCGACGACGGCGGCGCCGTCACGAGCTGCGTGTTCACAGGCCCCTGAACGGAGCCCTCCCGCCGCCTCGTCCGACCTCGCCGGGATCCTGCGCGGGGGAGGACGGCTCCTGGCAAGGTCTTTGCTCTTCTCCATCAACCCGGAGGTCGATCCCATGCACCGCTTCGCCGCGCTCCCCGCCGCTCTCGTGCTCGCCTCCTGCTGCCTCACCCCCGCGTCCGAGGATGCCGACGCCGGGCCCTGCGCCAACTGCGGCTCCCGGGACGCGGGGAGCGGCGACGCCGGGACCTGCACCGGCTGCGGCTCTCTAGACGCGGGGGGGACCGACGGCGGCACCTGCCGCAACTCCTCCGATTGCGGCGTGAGCGCCTACTGCCGCTTCCCCACGACGGGGTGGGTCACCTCGGGATGTCCACCCGTCATCCCGGCCGGCTCTTGCCATCGCGACTGCCGAGGCGGTCGCTGTGGCTGCGAGGACGACGCCGACTGCCCGGAGTCGGCGGGCTGCCTGCCGGATGGAGGCTGCGGGGCGGCCGAGTTGTGCGACCCGCCGAGTTGCTCCAGCCCCAACTGTTCCGTGGCCTCGCTGGGCCGGGGGCATTGCACCGGCGTCTGCCTCTGCACCGTCTGCCCCGCCCCGGACGCCGGGAGCACCGCCGGCTGCGACGGCACGGCCTCGCTGTCGGGCGGCTGCGTCAGTGCCGCGTCTTTCACCGTCGCCACGGCCACGCTCTCCTCCGCGGACGGCGGCGCCACGATTGTCCTGAGCAGCGTGCCGAGCTGCCAGGCGACGCTGCCGTCGAGCACCGACTTCGAGGCGGTGGTCCTCGACATTCCCCTTGCGACCGGCACCTATGCGGCCAACGGCGGGGACAACCCCGACGCAGTCTACTTCGGGGCAAGCTACGTCTCTTGGCTCGGCGATGGCGGTTCCCGGCAGTACCTCTACGACGGCTCCCTGACCTTGAACAGCGTCGATCTGGACGCGGGCATCGTCACCGGCAGCGCCTCCCTGCGCTTCTGGCTGTGCGGCAGCGCCGTCCTGCAGGCGACCTTCACGACAGAACCCTCCGCCTGCTGCCAGTAGCAGCCTGCGACTCCGCTTCGCGGGATGAACCCGTCTTTCGCAATCCGGCGGCGGGATTTCGGGCCCGGAGCGCGGGGATGGACGTTTTCTCCCCAAGCCCCGATCGTCCGGCGGCCCATTTCTCCCCAACCGGTGATCGATCTCTCGGGAGGCCGGCGCGGGGTCGCGCTCGTCCCCGCCGGCATGGCCCGCGTCCCTCGCCGCCTCCTCGTCGCTCTCGGCTCCACCCACCCCTGCACCGGGCGCGGCCACGACTTCTCCCTCCTCCTCGAAGACGGCGCCGCCCAGCGCTGCTGTCTCTCCCTCGTCGAGAAGTACGCCCCGCGCCGCCGGCAAACGCGCGTCTCTCCCGGCGGAGACGTCCGCCACCGGAGACCGCGGCCTTCACAAAGCAAGGTCGCCTGGAGTCGTGAATGCGTGACGACTTTCTTCGGAGCGCCGGCCGGCGAGGCCGCCCTGCCGAGCGCTGATCTCGGCCTGTCGAGCGCTGATCTTGGCCTGTCGAGCGCTGATCTTGGCCTGTCGAGCGTTGATCTCGCCCTGTCGAGCGCTGGTCTGGGCCTGTCGAGCGTTGATCTCGCCCTGTCGAGCGCTGGGCTGGGCCTGTCGAGCGCTGGGCTGGGCCTGTCGAGCGCTGGGCTGGGCCTGCCGAGCGCTGATCTCGCCCTGTCGGCCGCTGATCTCGCCCAGACGGCCGCTGATCTCGCCCAGACGGCCGCTGACCTCGCCCAGACGGCCGCTGACCTCGCCCAGACGGCCGCTGACCTCGCCCAGACGGCCGCTGATCTCGCCCAGACGAGCGCTCAGCCGCCCGTGATCGACGTCCGGCAGGGGCTGATCGCCCGCTCCCCCTCCCGTACCAGAGCCACGGCACCCTGAAACCCCATCGGGAGTGGGGCCTCCACCCGGGGGCCACGGAGACCTCCATCACCCGGGCGCACCGATCGAGCTTCGCGATGTCGTGGCAGGCGAGGATCTCTCTCCGCTGCGGCTTCGAGACGCGCAGCTTCCGGGCGGCGAGGATGACAAGCAACGCATCCGCCTTCCCTTCAGCCGCGCCCTCGGCCGCGCTCTCGGCCTTGCCCTCGGCTCGCCCCTGGGCGACGTGCTGGCGGGCGAGCTCGCTCTGCTGCTCGTAGCCTTCGAATCCCGGCTGCATCGCCGCCTCCTGCGCCTGGTCGCTCCCGGGCCCCAGGATCGTCCAGCCGACGCCAGCATGGACCTTTGCCTTCTCCCGGCCAGACGGGTTCAGACCAGCTCGTGGAGCCGTTCGAGCGCGCGAGTCAAACCGGCGGGGTTGGGACCGCCCGCCTGGGCGAGGTCGGGTCTGCCGCCGCCGCTGCCGCCGATCTCGCGGGCCAGCTCGCGCACGAGGTCACCCGCGCGGTAACGGCCGATCAAGTCCTTCGTCACCGCGACGAGCAGCAGCGCCTTGCCTTCCGCCTCGCCGCCGAGGGCGACGATGCCGCTGCCGATCTGGTCGCGCAGCTTGTCGGCGAGCTCGCGCATCGCCTGGGGCTGCGCCGCGGGCGCCCGGGTCGCCAGGACCTTGATGCCCTTGATCTCACGCATCCCCGCGAGCAGGTCGGCCGCCGAGTGGGTGGACGACCGGCGCCTCTCGGCCGCGAGGTCCTGCTCCAGCTCCTTGATCCGGCGCGCGGCGGCCTCGACCCTCGCGACGAGCTCCCGCGGCGACGCCTTGAGCGCCTCCGCGGCCTTGCGCATCGCCCCCTCCTCGTCCTGGACGAAGCGGACCGCCGCCTCGCCGGTCAGGGCCATGATGCGCCGGACGCCGGAGGCGATCGACCCCTCGCTCTGGATCTTGAAGAAGCCGATGTCCCCGGTCCGCGCGACATGGGTGCCGCCGCACAGCTCGCGGGAATCGGGCCCCATCTGCACGACGCGAACGCGGTCGCCGTACTTCTCGCCGAAGAGGGCGACGGCGCCGCTCCGGCGCGCCTCTTCGAGCCCGAGCAGCTCCGTCCGCGCGGAGGCGTTGCGCGCCACCTGGGCGTTGACCAGCCGCTCGACCTCGGCGAGCGCCTCCGGGGCCGGCGGCTGGAAGTGGCTGTAATCGAAGCGCAGCCCGTCGGGCCGCACGACCGAGCCCGCCTGCTTGACGTGCTCGCCGAGGACCTCCTTCAGGGCCCAGTGGAGCAGGTGGGTGGCGGAGTGGTTGGCGCGGATGCGCCGCCGGCGCTCGGCGTCGACCTCCAGGGTGACGCGGTCGCCGGCGGCGAGCGCCCCGGAGGTCACCTTCACGCGGTGGACGAGGAGCGTCCCGACCGGCTTCTGCGTGTCGAGGACCTCGGCCTTCCCGGACGGCCCCTGGACGACGCCCATGTCCCCCACCTGGCCGCCGCTCTCGCCGTAAAACGGCGTCCGATCGAAGATCAGCTCGGCCTCGTCGCCCGCCTCGGCCCGGTCCGCGCGCCGGCCGCGCGCGAGGACCGCGCGCAGCGTCGCCTCGCCCTCCGTCGTCTCGTAACCCGTGAACTCGCTGTCGCCCAGCTCCGCGCGCAGCGCGGGGTAGACGGCGGCGATCGCCTTCTCGCCCGACCCCTTGAACTCGCCGCGCGCCTGCTGCTCGGCGAGCGCCTTCTCGTAGCCGGCCGAGTCGACGGTGAAGCCCCGCTCGGCGGCCACGATCTCGGTCAAGTCCTTCGGGAAGCCGTAGGTGTCGTAGAGCTTGAAGACGACCTCGCCAGGCAGGCGCCGGTCGGGGGCCCGCGCCATCGCCTCGTCGATGAGCTTGAGCCCCTTGTCGAGCGTCCGGCGGAACGCCTCCTCCTCGCGCCGGGTCACCTCGAGGATGAACGCCTCGTTCTCCGCGAGGTCGTGGTAGACGGCGGCCATCGACGCGACGACCTCGCGGCAGACCTCGTGGAAAAACGGCCGGTCGAGCCCGAGGCGCGTCCCGTAGCGAATCGCCCGGCGCAGGATCCGCCGGAGCACGTAGCCGCGCCCCTCGTTCGCGGGCAGCACGCCGTCGCCGACGAGGAAGGTGGTTGCCCGCGCGTGGTCGGCGATCACCCGCAACGCGACGTCGCCCTCGACGTCCTGGCCGTACCGCCGGCCGGAGAGCCGCTCGCCGGCCGCGATCAGCCCGCGCAGGAGATCCGTGTCGTAGTTCGACCGGACACCCTGTACGACCGCCGCGAGCCGTTCGAGCCCGGCGCCGGTGTCGATGGACGGGCGCGGCAGCGGCGCGAGCTTGCCGTCCTCCCCCCGCTCGAATTGCATGAAGACGAGGTTCCAGATCTCGAGCCACCGGTCGCAGTCGCAGGCGACCCCGAGGCACGTCTCCGCCCGGCAAGGCAGGTCGTCGCCCTGGAAGTAATGGATCTCGGAGCAGGGGCCGCAGGGGCCGGTCTCCCCCATGGCCCAGAAGTTCTCCTTCCTGCCCAGATCGAGGATCCGATCGCCGGGCAGCCCCGAGACCTTCTTCCAGAGCTCCCGCGCCTCCACGTCGCGCGGGATCCCCTCGTCCCCCGCGAAGACCGTCACCGCGAGACGCTCGGGGGACAACCCCAGCTCGCCGGTGACCAGCTCCCAGGCCCAGGCGATGGCGTCGGCCTTGAAGTAGTCGCCGAACGAGAAGTTTCCGAGCATCTCGAAGAACGTGTGGTGGCGGGCGGTGTGGCCGACGTTGTCGAGGTCGTTGTGCTTGCCGCCGGCCCGCACGCACTTCTGGGAGCTGGTCGCCCGCCGGTAGCCGCGCCGCTCGCGTCCGGTGAAGACGTCCTTGAACTGGACCATGCCGGCGTTCGTGAAGAGCAGGGTCGGGTCGGCCTTCGGGACGAGGGAGGACGAGGGCACGACCGTGTGGCCGCGCCTCGCGAAGAAGTCGAGGAACGCCGAGCGGACCTGGTCCGCGCCGAGCTTGCCCACCGGATGGCTCATGGGCGCTACATGTAGCGCGGGGACGGGGCTTCGTGCCAGCTACTTCTGCCTCGCCTTGCGCGCGTACTCGGCGAAGCGCCGATCGCGCGCCTCCGCCGCGCGCCGGATCTCGCGCGCCCGCGCGTCCGTGACGCTCCTCGCCTGCTTCTGCGCCTCGCTCGGCCGGCCGAGTTGGGCCAGTGCGCCGGACGCGCCGACCGCGAACCCGAGGAGGACGACCGCGAGCGGATGGCCGGTCAGATACGCTCCGAGCGCGCCCGGCGCGCAGCCGGCGAGGCCGAGGGCGAGGGCGATTCCGCCGCCGAGGCCGGTCAGGACCGCGGCGGCGAGGGGGAAGAAGAAGACGCCGACCGCCCCGCCCAGGACGAGGGCGGCGACGAAGACGACGGCCCGGTCGCCCGCGGGGAAGAAGCGCTGGCTGGCGAGGCCCAGCAGCCCGCCGCTCGCCAGGAACGCGACCGATTCGGGGAGGATCGCGCCCAACAGGGCGAGCGCGCCGACGATGGGCCAGCGCGACGAGTCGCCGCCCAGGTGGGCGAGCCGGGCGGCGAGCGGCGCCGCGGCCACGCCGAGGCCCGCTCCGCCGAGCAGCGTGACGACCCGCAGGACGGGGCGCCGCCCCCCGAAGACGGCGACGATCAACCCGGCGATGACGAGGGCGATCGAGGCGGCGCGCGGCAGGGAGGCCGCCTCCCCGACGATCGTCCCAGCGGCGGACACCGCCGCGTCCCAGAGACCGGCCGGCGGCATCGGTCGCTAGTGCATCGCGCGGACGAGGAGGACGAGGACGACCGCGGCGACGGTCAGGCTCGCGACGCCGGCCCGCAGCGCCCCGGGCTCGGCGCGGGTGTCGTCGAGGAGGCGCCGCGCGAGAGCGGCGGCCTCACCCTCGGGATCCCCGGCGAGGACACGCTTGGCCTCCTTGCGGGCGGCGGCGACGTCGCCGCGCGTCCAGAGCTGGTAGGCGGGCGCGATCTCCTTCGGCAGGGTCGCGGCTTTCTGGGGCTTCGCCATGGCGGCGACACTCTAGCGCGTCGTTCGCCGCCGCGCCACCGGGGAATGCGAGCGCCGGGGCGCGAACCGCGCTAGCCTTCTCTCGACGGCCGGAAGACGACCAGCCGCAGCAGCGCGAGGTTGCCGAACAGGAAGACGAGCACGTCGGCCGTCAGCTTCGCGAGCACGTAGTTTACTCGCCACCGGTCGGCGAGCAGGTAGACCACGCCCGCGTGCACCCCCATGGCCGCCCCCGTGGAGAGCGCGAAGCGGACGCCTTCGCGCTTCCAGTCGCCGCGGTCGTGGAAGGAGAAGCTCCGGTTGACGAAGAAGTTGATCGTCGCCCCGGTCGCCACCCCGCAGGCCGCGGCGGGCACGGGGTCCAGGTGGGCGGCCTGGACGAGCAGCACGAGCACGGTGAGGTCCGCGGCCGTCGCGAAGCCGCCGACCAGCATCGTGCGGACCGCCCAGTAGCTCGCGGCCGTCCGCGCGGCGTGGAGCAACCAGGATCTCACGCCCTTAAGGTTCAGACCTCTGCGACGGCGGCGCAGTCAAAAGGCGCCCCGCCAGCCGCCCGCCTCCCCGGCGGCCTCCGGTTACCCGCGCGCTCCGATTGGAGTAGAAGTCTGCCCATAAGGAGCGCCGTCATGGACACCGCCTTCTACGACGACCTCGCGCGCGAGGCCGCGGCCCTGCGCGAGGCCGGACTCTTCAAGACCGAGCGGGTGATCGCCTCGCCGCAGTCGGCCGTCATCCGGCTCGAGGATGGCCGCGAGGTCGTGAACCTCTGCGCGAACAACTACCTCGGGCTCGCCGACCACCCGGTCGTCATCGAGGCCGCGCGCAGGGCGCTCGCCGAGCGCGGCTACGGAATGGCCTCGGTCCGGTTCATCTGCGGCACCCAGGACCTCCACCTCGCGCTCGAGCGGCGAATCGCCGCCTTCCTGGGGACCGAGGACGCCGTCCTCTACTCCTCCTGCTTCGACGCGAACGGCGGCCTCTTCGAGGCGCTCACCGGCGAGGAGGACGCGATCATCTCCGATGCCTTGAACCACGCGAGCATCATCGACGGTATCCGGCTCTCGAAGGCGAAGCGGCTGCGCTACGAGAACGGCGACATGGCCGGCCTGGAGCGCTGCCTCGTCGAGGCTCGGGACGCGCGCCGCCGGCTCATCGCCACCGACGGCGTCTTCTCGATGGACGGGTCGGTCGCGAAGCTCGCCGAGATCTGCGAGCTCGCCGATCGCCACCGCGCGCTCGTCATGGTCGACGACTCGCACGCGGTCGGCTTCGTCGGCGAGAAGGGACGCGGCACGCCCGAGCTCGCGGGCGTCCTCGGCCGCGTGGACCTGCTCACCGGGACGCTCGGCAAGGCGCTCGGCGGAGCCTCCGGCGGCTACGTCGCCGCGCGGCGCGGGGTGACCACGTTCCTGCGCCAACGCTCGCGCCCCTACCTCTTCTCGAACTCGCTCGCCCCGCCCATCGCCGCCGCCTCGCTCGCCGTCCTCGACCTGCTCGCGAAGAGCGACGCCCCGCGGGCGAAGCTGCGCGAGAACGCCGCGTTCTTCCGCGCCGGCCTGGAGAAGCTCGGCTACCGGCTCCTGCCGGGCGGCCACCCGATCATCCCGGTCATGCTCGGCGACGCGAAGCTCGCCGTCGCCCTCGCCGACCGGCTCCTGTCCGAAGGGGTCTACGCCATCGGCTTCTCGTTCCCGGTCGTGCCGCGCGGCCAGGCCCGCATCCGCACGCAGATGTCGGCCGCCCATGACCGCGTCCACCTCGAACGCGCGCTCGCGGCCTTCGAGAGCGCCGGCCGGGCGGTGGGGGTGCTCCGGTGAGGGCGCTCGTCAAGGCCAGGCGCGAGCCCGGGCTCGCGCTCGAAGAGCTGCCGGTCCCGGAGATCGGCCCCAACGACGTGCTCGTGCGGGTGCGCAAGACCGGCATCTGCGGCACCGACCTGCACATCTACAACTGGGACGAGTGGTCGCAGCGGACGATCCAGGTGCCGATGGTCATCGGCCACGAGTGCGTCGGCGAGGTCCACGGGATCGGCAGCCACGTCACCGGGTTTTCCGCCGGGGATCGCGTCTCGATCGAGGGTCACGTCACCTGCGGCAACTGCCGCAACTGCCGCGCGGGCCGGCGACACCTCTGCCGGAACACCGCGGGGCTCGGCGTGAACCGTCCCGGCTGCTTCGCCGAGTACGTCGCCATGCCGGCGGGGAACCTCTTCCTCCTCTCGCCGCAGATCCCCGACGAGGTGGCCGCGTTCCTGGATCCGCTCGGCAACGCGGTCCACACCGCCCTCTCGTTCGACCTCGTCGGCGAGGACGTCCTCATCGCCGGGGCCGGCCCCATCGGTCTGATGGCCGCGGCGATCGTCCGCCACGTCGGCGCGCGCCATCTGGTCATCACGGATCCCTCCGAGTACCGCCTCGACCTCGCGCGCAGGATGGGCGTCTCCTACGCGGTGAACCCGCGCGAGCGGAAGCTCCCCGACGTGATGGCTCACCTCGGGATGACCGAGGGCTTCGACGTGGGGCTGGAGATGTCCGGCAGCGCCGCGGGCTTCAGGGAGCTGCTCTCGGTCATGAACAACGGCGGCCGCGTCGCGCTGCTCGGCATCCCCCCGGGCGAGGTCGCCATCGACTGGACGCAGGTCATCTTCAAGGGGCTCGTGCTCAAGGGCATCTACGGGCGTGAGATGTTCGAGACCTGGTACAAGATGGCGAGCCTCCTGTCGGGCGGCCTCTCCGTTGCGCCGGTCCTCACCCACCGTTTCCCCGCCGAGCGCTTCGACGAGGCGTTCGAGGTGATGCGCTCGGGCCGGTGCGGCAAGGTCGTGCTGGACTGGACGGGGTGATCCCGCCCCGGCGGCCCCCACCCTGCTACGCCGTACCGTGAATAAGACGGGCTTGATGCGCGGCTGAATCTGCAGGCAAGTCGCGGGTCAGGCCGGGTCCGGCTCGTCGCACGCCTCGTCCTCGACGGCCGCGGCTTTCGCGGGGGGCGGTCGGGGCGTGGAGGCGTCGGGCTTGACGGGGAGCAGCCCCATGAGCGCGAGGGCGTAGCGGGCGAAGAAGAGGGCGATCCAGCCGGCGGCGCGCAGGAGCGCCAGCGGGCGGCGCAGGAGGATGCGGACCACGGGGGCGGAGAGGGCCAGGCCGAAGAAGTCACGGAAGTCCTCGGCGGCCATGGTCATCGTGTAGGTCCAACGCACGGGGGCGTGCGTCTGGCCGGTGAGGACGATGAGCCTGTCCTTGATCTGCGCCGTCTCGGTGCCGCAGAGGATGACCAGGCTGCTGCGCTTGCCGAGCCCCTTGGACCAGAACTCCATTCAGGCGCCCCTGGTGACGCTTGTGCCCGCGCCCTGCCCCCTCTCCCCGCCCTCGGGGGAGAGGATTGGCAGACCCGGGGCGCCGCCGCCCACTCTGCCCCGGTCAGGGGACGGCGTGGAGGGTCCCCGGGCCGCCGGCCCGCGGAAGAGGAGGAGATCCCGCGCGCACCGGACGAGGGCCGCCGCGAAGAACAGCGGCAGGCGCAGGCCGTACTCGGCGGCCAGGTGGCGCACGATGATCGGCCTCGCGAGCATCCGGACGAAGCGGATCACGTCGGGGCCGTCGAGGAGGATCTTGTAGTCCCAGCGGACCTTGGGGGCGAAGATCATCCCGCGCAGCTCGAGCTTGCCCGCGGCCGCGGCGGCCTGCGCCTCGGCGAGCTTGAAGGGCAGCTCGCGCTTGCCGAGCCCCTTGGACCAGAGGATCACGCGAGGTACCCGCGAGCCCGCGCCTTCGCGACGCTCTCGGGCTCGTTCCACCACACCTTCGCCCCGAGGTCCTCGGCGACGGCGCGCGCGGCGTTGTAGCCCGACCCGAGGATCACCATGCCGCCGGGGTGAACGCTCGCGCCGGCGACGTAGAGCCCGGGCACGGGCGTCCGATAGCTCGAGGTCTCCGGTGAAGGGCGGTTGTAGCCCATCTGCAGCGCCGTGTAGGCGCCGTGCTTGATCGAGCCGCGCTTCATCGTCTTCACTTGCAGCTCGATGTCCCGCGGCGACCAGGCGGTGCGCACGCGCACGTTGCCCGACCCGATGCCGGGCGCGTATCGCCGCCAGGTCGCGAGGCACGCCTCGGCGAAGCCGTCCTTCTCCTTCTCCCAGTCGACCCCGTAAGGCGCCCACGCCTCGAAGCGGAGCAGGTGGTGGGGACCGAGCGGGACGTGGTCGGGGACGAGCAGCGGGTCGTGCACGGAGAGGACGCTGCCGTGGCCGCAGGCTCGGCCGAGCTTGCCCGCCTTGACCTCCTCGGCGTGGCCGAGCACGTCCTCGGGCGTCTCGTAGCCCATGACCGTGAAGAGCGCGCGGGCCGCGGCGGGGTCGTGGTTCGGATACCCCGGCGCCTCGCCGACCACGCCGAGCTGGAGGACGAAGAGGGAGAGATGCTCCCACTCCCAGTCCGCGGCCACCTGGGCGAGGTCGGGGACCTCTTCCTCCGCCCCGGGCAGGAGGCTCCCGAACGTCTGCTGCGGGTCGAGCGTGCTCACCACCGCGCGCGCCCGTAGTTCGAGGCCGTGGCGGGTCTTGCAGCCGGTGACCTTGCCCTCCTCGACGATGAGCTCGGTGACCTCGTGGGCCACCGTCACCCTGCCGCCGTGCTCCTCGACCACGCGGCGCATGGCGCTCGCCATCTGGTGCGAGCCGCCGCGCACGAGCGCCGACTGCGTGAGCCGGCCGACATAGAGCGGCACGAGGAAGCCCATGCCGCCCTCCTCGGGGTCGAGGCCGAACATCATGGTGAGGTAGAGGAGCGCGGCCTTCAGGCGGGGGTCGGAGAGGCCGTACGCCTCGATCACCTCGCGCGGGCTCTGCTCCGAGATCTCCGCGAGCCGCTCCCCGAGCGCGTCCGCGTTCTGAAGCCGGCCGAGCTGATCGATCGGTTCGAGCGGCGGCAGGTAGGTCGCGGGGATGAGGAACTCCTCGTTCATCCGGTCAAACTCGGCGAGGAGCTTCGCGAACGGCTTCTCGTCCCTGGGGGAGAGGGCGGCGGCCGAACGGACGGACGCCGCGAGGTCGGAGTGGAGGATGAGCGACTTGCCCCCGTCGAAGAGGAACGCCGCCTGCACCGGCGGCCGGACGAACGAGACGCCGTAGGAGGCGAGGTCGAGATCGGCGTACGGCGGCATCCGCTCGGCGAGCATCATGTACGTCGCGTGGTGGTTGAGCTTGAAGCCGGCGAGCTCCTGCGTGAGGAGCCCGCCGCCGCTCTCCACGTTCTTCTCGACCACCGCGACCTTGAGCCCCGCGCGCGCGAGGTAGGCCGCGCAGCAGAGGCCGTTCGGCCCCGCTCCGAGGACGATCACGTCGAGGTCGGCCATCGCTCATCCCCCTCCCAGCTTCTCAAGGAAGCGTTCCATCGGCTTGTAGCGCCACCAAGCCTGCTTCTTCTTCACGCCGAGGTCCTCGGCCACCGCGGTCGCGGCGACGTAGCCGTTGCCCAGGTGGGTGAGCGAGGCCGGCCAGACGCCCTGGCTGAAGTAGAGGCCCGGCACCGCCGAGCGCGACGGCATGCGGCCCAGGTACCACTGCCCCCCGGAGACATCCCCGCCCAGCTCGTGGCCGAAGATGGCCGAGGGGTTGCGCCGCCAGTTGTCGATGGGCGTGAAGTAGCTGCTCTTCTTGAGCTTCTTGCGCGCGCCCGGGGCGAGCGCCTCGATGTCCCCGAGGTGCTTCTCGTGCAGCTCGTCGGTGAGCCGGCGATCTTCCCAGGCCTTCAGGCCGCCCTCGCGGCGCAGGTTGATCGGGTACTCGACCTCGTAGACGAACGCGCAGCTCCCGTCGGGCCCCTTGCGCGTCGGGTCGGTCGCGTGGAGGTTGTACATCTCGCCCACGTCGCCCGCGACGGCGAACAGCTCTTCGTTCTTCGCATACTGGAACGACCGCTTCGCGTGGTCCCAACTGTCCCAGGCGCGCAGCGGGAAGGCGCACTTGTGGACGTCGGGGTTCCAGGCGGCCGAGCCCCAGGGTAGGGGACCATCGAAGAGGAAGTAGCTCGTGAACGCGCAGTGGCCGGTCATGTCCCAGTTGCGCATCTTGCGCCACAGGCTCCGGTCCGCGCGCTGGAGGTCCTCGTCGCCGAGGAGCCCGCGGGCGATCGGCGGACTCACGTGGCAGACGACGGCCTGCCCCGCGCGGATCTCCTTCTTGGCGTACGGCGACGCGTCCGAGAGGACCACCGTGCGCGGCCGTCCGCCCTCCCACTCGATCCGCTCGACCGGCGCGTTCAGGAAGAGCGCGCCGCCGTGGTGGCGCAAGCAGCGGACGAGCGCGTGGGGCAGGGTGTGCATGCCGCCGCGGGGGACCATGAGGGAGAGGGTGTTCGCGAGCAGGGTCATCACCGCCCCCTCGCCCTTCTCCGAGGGGTCGCCGAAGACGCCGATGTTGGCGACCCCGAGGAAGGCCATCTTCACGTGCTCGTCCTCGTAGAGCAGGTCGAGCAGCTCGATGCCGTTCATCGTGCGGATGTCGGCGGGCGAGAGGCCGACATGCTGCCCGAGCGACCAGAGGAAGTCCTCGCCCTCCTCGCTGGGCGCGGAGAAGACGGCGCGATCCAGGATCTCCTGGACGTGGGGGCCGAAGCTCGCGGCGACATCGAGGAAGCGCGCCTGGTCCTTCCTGGAGAACTTGCCGATGGCCTCCGCGGTCTTGTCCACCTCCATGACCGGGTAGAAGATGAGGTTCTTGCCGTCGCGCCAGAGCGTGCCGGCGGGCACCTCGGGCGAGATCAGCTCCAGGCCGAAGGAATCCAGCTCCAGGTCGCCCCAGACCGGGCTCATCGGCAGGAAGCAGACGCCGGCGTGGGTATCGACCGGGACGCCCGCGCCGAAGAGGTCTTCGGTCAAGGCGAACGGGGCGACCTCGTTGCGTTTCTCGACGACCGCCACCGAGAGCCCCGAGCGGGCGAGGTAACAACCGGCCGCGAGGCCGTTGATGCCCGCGCCGACGATCACGACATCGAACTCCGTCTTCATGCGGACCTCCTCCCGTCCTTGCTGGACAGCCGTGGACGGCGTGGGTTCTCCTCGTCCCGCGAGGGCAGGAGGGCAGCCACGGGCGCGATCGGATCCCCTCCTGCCTCCCCGCGGGCCCGGGAGATCCTCCTCCCCCGCTTTGCGCGAACTTCTCCGGAGCCGCTCACCGGGCGGGCGCCGAGGATCGCCTCGATCCGCTCGCGCAGGAGCCGCCGGTGGAGCGCGCCGAGCAGGCGCGAGCTCTCCACGGCGGCGACTCCCGCGAGTGCGGCGGCGCGCTGCGGCGAGAGCTTCCCGAGCACGCGCGGGTTGAAGATCCGCGACTCGACGTCGAGGAGCCTCTCGCACACCTCACGGTAGAGGCCCATCGCCTCCGGCTCGAAGCCGAGCTTCTCGTTCATGCCCGCGGCGCGCATCGCCCGCACCGCGGCGCAGACCTCGGCGTCGTCCGGCCCGAAGCGGTCGTCCGCGCCCGCCCGGACGAGGCCGATCCGCTCCAGCTCGGTGAGGACGTCTTCCCCGAGCCCGCCACGGCGCAACAGCTCGCCCCGGGTGAGGCGGCGGCCGAGGCCCGCGCCTTCGAGCTTGGGCAAGAGGCGCGCGGCGACGCGGCGCAGCTCCGCGGGCCCGCTGCCATCGAGCACACTGCGCACCACCCGCAGCGGCAGGAAGCGGCGCGACTGCAGCTCCTTGATCGCCTGCACCCGCCCCACCGACTCGGCGGCGTAGAGCGCCCGCCGCTCCCCCGTCTTGCGGGGCGCGGGGAGCAAACCGAGCGCGACGTAGTGGTGGATCGTCGCCCGCGTCACCCCGGCGCGCGCCGAGAGCTGGCCGACGGTCAGCTCGGATGGCTTGTCATCTGCCACGTGTCACATGCTAGCAGCCGGCGAGCCGGCGTCAAGCCCCATGAGCCCGTCTTATTCACGGTACGGCGTAGCGAGGCGTTCGAGACCGCAGCCGGGCCTCCGTCTCGTGCCGTGGGGGCTCCGTCTCGCGCCGTGGGGCCTCCGTCTCGCGCCGTGGGGCCTCCGTCTCGTGCCGTGGGGCCTCCGTCTCGTGCCGTGGGGCCTCCGTCTCGTGCCGTGGGGCCTCCGTCCGGCGCGGACGGAGCC
>JAKAPL010000099.1 GCA_021807105.1 Myxococcales bacterium
GCGAAGGGCGTGCTCGCTCCTTCCTCCTGCGGCGTGCTTTACGCACGCCTCGTCGGTCGTTGCTGCGCTTGCCCTTCTCGGCTGCGGTCTCGAACGCCTCGCTACGCCGTACCGTGAATAAGACGGGTTGAACGATACTCGAATTCGATCCGCACGCGGCGTTCACTGCCCGAGGCCTTCTCGAAGGCGACGCAGTCAGGGAAGCCCTGCTTGATTTCATCCACCCGCATGCGAAATCGGCTCGCAAGATGGGCGAACAGGAAAACGACGCCTTGCTCGTTTCTGGGCGCGAATCGCAGGGGCGCGTCTGGCAGTATCTCCGGCCGATTCAATAGTCGCGGTTGGGCCATCGTCAAGCTCTCCTTCGGTGCGCGATTCGCGTGCGCTCGCGGCCGGAGTAGCTCTTGCACCCTACCTCGCGCGGGCGTCGGGCGGTAGACTCCTCCAATGGGCAACTTCCGCTTCTACCGCCGCAAGCAGATCTTCCCGGGGCTCTCCGTCAACCTCTCGGGCTCGGGGCCGAGCCTTTCGGTCGGCGTCCGCGGCGCGCACGTCACGTTCGGCCACGGCCGCGTCACGCGGACGGTGGGCATCCCAGGGTCGGGCCTCTACTGGACTTCGCGCACCGGCCACTCGACGGGCTTCCACTCGGCCCACGTCGAGGCGCCCGTCACGCCAGCGGTGCAGCGGGCCGCGCACGTGTCGGCGACGGCGGCGGTCCTGACGATCCTGCTCGCCCCGGTCGCGATCGTGCTGGCGATCGTCGCGTTCCGGTTCGTGATCGGCCTGGCCGTCGTGATCATGCTGGTTTCCGCTATCGGCCACGGCAGGCGGCGAAGGTAGCCCGCCCCAAGGGGCGAGGTTGCCGCGGTCACTCCTCGGGCGCGAGAAACCAGATCGGCCGCAGGGGAAAGGTGCGCTTCGCCCGCTCGCTCAGCTTCTCGTAGTGCCGGGCCCACAGCCCATAGAACTCTGGCGCGTCAACGAGCGTCACCTGGCGGCTCTCCTGCCGGCGCGCCTCCTCGCGCGCGTCCCGGGTGAATCCACCCGTGCTGACGAACAGCCCGATGTCGCCGTCCCCGATCAAGGCCAGGAACGAGCGGAGCCCCTCGACGGCGACCGCCTCGGCCGTTCGCTTGACCTGCACCTTGATCCGGGGCGGCTGCGCGCCGAGCGGGTCGCGGAACGCGATGATGTCGATCCCGCCGTCCTTCCCCTTCGGCGCCTCCCATGTCACGAAGTAGCCCATCGCGCGAAGCAGTTCCGCCGCGAGCGCCTGGACCTCGTACGGGGGCCGATTGGCGAGGAAGACGGTTGCTTCCTCTGACGCTTGCTCCTCGGCTTGCTCGAACGTGATCGTTGCCGTGCGTTCGCCGCCCGCGGCCTCGGCGTCGGGGATGGCGACGGTCCCGGCGATCGGCGCGTCGCCGTCCAGCCCCGCGGACTTCCACGCGCTGTAGAGCCGAGCGGCCTCGCGGTAGAACGCTTCGGGCGTCGTGAATCTTGCGAGGGCTTCCTTGCCGGCGTCCGTCACGGTCCAGACCCCGACGCTCTTCGTAAGCCACCCGGCCTTGGCCAGCCCGACCGTCGCGAACCGGATGATCTTGTCGAAGCGCCGTCCACCGCTCTCGTAGTTGCCGGCCTCGTACGGCGTCAGGTGAACGCGGCTGGCCAGCGCGGTGACGGCCGCCTTCGCGCGCATGCCCTCGGGGTGTTCGAGGAGGAGCGCGAACAGCTCCCGCAGGAGCATCCCGCTCCGTTCGATCGTGATCTCTGCCATGGCGCCCGTCTTCAGAAGTTCGGCGAGGCGACGAGGTTCAGGTTGGAGCAGACCTGCAGGCACGACGCCCGCAAGCAGGGGCCGGCGTCGCCGGCGCACGCGCAAGGGCCCGCGTCGTCGCAACCGCAGCCGGCCGGGCCGCCGTCGAGGGGGAAGTTGGCCGGGTCGAGCGTGAGGCAGGGGTTGTTGCTTCCACAGCCGGAGAACGCGCAGAAGGAATGGCAGCAGTCGTCGCCCATGCAGGGGGCGACATTCGAGGGCAGGCAGAGCTCCCCGGGGTAGCACTCGCCGCTCGTGTAGTCGGGGCCGGCCTGAAACGGCCGGTCACACAGGAGGCCATCCTGGTTCGCGTTGCCGCCGCATTGACCACAGCAGGCGGTGGCGAGAAGGAAGAGGAAGATCGCGCGCTTCATTGGGCGCTCTTCGCCAGGCGTGCGGCGCGGCGGGCCCGCTTCTTCGCGAGGAACCCGCGGGCGCGCCGCTCCTCCGGAGTGGGGGGGGGGCGGCGGGGCAGCTCGCGCCGCCGCGGACCCTCCGCGCGCGCCTCGGGACTCTCGGGGATCGCGTACCAGAGGAGGCGGCGGACGACGAGGGTGGCGTAAGCGCCCGGGGGCAGGGTGAAGGCGAGGTTCACCCGCAGCCGGCCGGGGAAGTGCTCGTCGCGCTCCGCCTTGCCCACGACGAGCTTGTCCGGGAAGACCGCAATCGGCCGCTCCTCGTGGCGGAAGAAGAGCGGGGTCCCGGGGATCCGCAGGGAGGAGAGCGCGAGCTTCTCGCGCTGCAGCACGGTGGTGATCGCGCGGCCGATCGGCCCGTCGGGGAGGGGGGTCTCGGGGGCGAGAAGCGGGAACGTTCCGCGGCGCAGGAGCGGCAGCAGCGCGGCGGGAGCGTCACGGGGGAAGAGCAGCGCGCCGGCCTGGTAGGGGATCTGGCACAGGGGCGCGCGGCCGATCGCGTCCAACAGCAGGAGCTTGACGCCTTCGTTCCAGAGGAAGCTCTGGTAGGTGAACACGATGAGTGCCCGTTCGCGCGGCTCGATCGAGAGGACGGCGCCGCGAAAGTCCTCCGGATCCGTCTGCAGGCGGCGAAGGATCCCGGCGTAGCGGGCGACGCCGGGGAACGGGCAGCGCGCCCCCCAATCGCCCCAGTGGTCGCGCCAGAACGCCTTGACCTTGGCGTCGTCGGTTCGGTCGAGCGGCGAGGGTTTCGCCAGCAGGTTGTGGAGGGCGTGTTCCCACTTGCCGGCGAGCAGGTCCTTCGCGAGGAACCCCTGGCCATGCTTCAGGTGGCCGAAGCGCTGGCTGTCGAAGTAGTCGACGACGCCGAGCCGGCGGACCTCGGCGATCGACTCGGGCAACCGGTCGACCTCGGCCGGCGAGAGGTCGCGGACGGTCACGGCGAAGCGATTGGAGGTGGTGTTTCGTGCCGAGAGCGGCCGGTCGGTCTCGCCGACCTTGCGCAGCCGCAGATCCGGCTCCTGCAGTTGGATCTCGCTGCCCTTGATCGCGACGAGCTGCTCGGTCCTCCCCTGCTTGTCTTTGAGGCCGCAGAACGATACGGCCGATCGGGGCAGCGACGCGCGCGCGCAGATTCGCTCGACGGCCTGGAACGTCGAGAGCTTCTGCTTGTCCATGAGATAGACGTGGTAGCCCCCGCCCGGCGCGTCTTCGATGCGCCAGGACTCGCGGACGACGAAGTCCTCCGGCCTGTACTTGAGCTTCATGGACCGCCCAGCTTACCAAATCGCGCTGCCGGTCGCCGGGCTTTGCCGCGCCGGACGGAGATGTTAGTGTCGGAGGGTCACGGGAGCCGGGCGGCCCCCGGGGCGAGCGATGAACCCCCAGTCGAAGCAGACGGCCGAATGCCCGAGCTGCCGCATACCGGTCGCGTTGCCGCTGCCCGCGTCCTGCCCGCGCTGTGGCCGGCCGCTCGACATGCCGCGGCTCGTCTGGTGTCGCGCCGACGGCAAGGAGGTCGTCCAGCCGCTCGGGCAGCGCTGCACGCTCGGACGTCACCCCGCGAACGTGCTCCAACTGGAGGACCGCGAGGTCAGCAAGGAGCACGCGGTCATCGAGCACACCCAGGGCCAGTTCCGCATCAAGGACCTGCAGAGCTCCAACGGCACCTTCGTCAACGGCCGCCGCATCTCCGAATTCCTGCTGCGGGACGGCGACGAGATCCGCCTCGGGGCCACCCGCCTGGGGTTCAGGGTCGGCGGGGGGCCGGTGCCCGCGGTCCGCACGAGCGGCTTCACGGTGATGGGGGGCGGCGGCGTCCTCTCCAACGTGCTGGCTTCGGAGCGGGCCGACGAATCGGCGGACTTCAAGCCCGAGGCGGCGATCCGTGACGGCGAGGCGCTGCGCCGGGACTACGAGAAGCTGCGCGCCGCGCTGGAGTTCCAACGGCAGGTCGGCGTCGAGACCGAGCTGTCGGCGGTCCTCGACAAGACGCTCGCCGCCGCCTTCGACATGCTCAAGGCGGACAACGGGGCGATCCTGCTCAAGGGCGCGGAGGGCGGCCTCCACATCGAGGCGGTGCGGCGCCGGACGGATGGGCAGAATCAGGACGAGGTGGTGGTCTCCGCGACGCTCCTCGATCGGGTGATGAAGAGCCGCGAGGGCGTGTTGACCGCCGACGCGATCATGGACGAGCGGTTCGTCTCCTCGCGTAGCATCATCGCCCAGGGGATCCGCTCGGCGATGGCCGTCCCGTTGATCACCAAGGGTGAGGTTCGGGGCGTCATCTTCCTCGATACCCGCGAGCGAACCGGCGCCTTCACCGACAAGGATCTGCGCGTCCTCTCGGCGATCGGCAGCCAGGCGGCCTCCGCCATCGAGAGCGCCGAGCTCCACCGGCGGCTCGCGGCCGAGGAGCGGGAGCGGGACAACCTCGCCCGGTTCCTGCCGCCGGTGCTGGTCGATCAGGTCGCCAAGGGCGAGTTGCATCTCCAGGACGCGGGCGAGCTGCGGCCGGTGACCGTACTCTTCTCGGATATCCGCGGTTTCACGTCGATGTCCGAAAACAACCCGCCGCAGCAAGTCGTCTCGATGCTCAAGCAGTACTTCGAGCTGATGGCCGACGCCGTCTTCTACCAGCGCGGCATCGTCGACAAGTTCATCGGCGACGCGGTGATGGCCCTCTGGGGCGCCCCCGAGCCGCTCCCCGACGCGCCCGCCCGCGCCTGCCTCGCCGCGCTGGAGATGCAGGACCGGATGCGGGACTTCAACGCCGAGCGTGTCCAGTCCTCGCTCCCGCCGATCGGCGTCGGCATCGGGATCAACACCGGCCTCGCGGTCGTGGGGCTGATGGGCAGCTCGCGCCGGCCGGAGTACACGGCGATCGGCGACACGGTGAACGTCGCCTCGCGGCTGTGTGGGCTCGCGGCGGCGGGGGAGATCCTGATCTCCGCCGAGACTGCACACGGAGCGGGCGGCCGGATCGCGGCGAAGCCGCTCCCCGCGGCGCAGGTCAAGGGGCGCACCCAGCGCGTCTCGGTCTTCAAGCTCATCCCGCCGGACCTCTACGCGGCCGAGAGCACGTTCGTGAGAGAGTGACCTCGGAGTCGGCCCGACGCCGGGGTGGGGCCTCGCGTCCCATCCGCGCGACGGGACGCGCGAGCCCACCTCGGCGTCAACTTCCCCGGGCCACGCGCTCGCGAAGCGCGTCGATCAGCTCATGGAGCTCGCGCCGTTCGGCGAGCCACTGCTCGCGCATCCGTAGGACGACCTCAATGCCCTCTTCGTTCACGCCGAGGTCGGCGAGCTCAGCCGCGACGCGCAGCCGTTCGAGATCGTCCGCGGTGTAGCCGCCTGCCCGACGCAGGACGACCTCCTCCTCCTCGAGACGGGCGAGGAGGGTCCGATCGATGCCGAGGAGGCGGACGACCTCCGCGCGCGCGTAGAGGTGGACCGTCACAGGACGAGCCCCGCGCGCAGGTCACGCCGGTAGAGCGGGTCGAGGCCATGCGCGATGCGGGCCGCTTCGGCGCTCTCCGCGGGCACGGTGACCTGGATGACCGCGTACAGGTCTCCCGGCGCGCCGTGCAGCGACGGCAGCCCCTTGCCACGCAGCCGGAGTTTTCTGCCGGATTGCGATTCCGGCGGCACGCGCAGCGCGACCGGCCCTGCGAAGGTGGGGATGCGGACCTCCGCGCCCACGATCGCCTCGGCGACGGTGACGGGAAGATCGAAGAGCAGGTCCTGCCCCTCGCGGCGCAGCCAGGGGTGAGGGCGCAAGTGGATCGTCAGGAGCAGGTCGCCGGGCGGGCCGCCGCGCTCGCCCGGCGCACCCTGCCCCGCCAGCCGCACGACCGTGCCCTCGGTCGCGCCGCGCGGGATCTTCACCTCGAGGGCCGCCTCGCGGCTCTCCCTCGGGACACGGATGCGTCGCTCGGCTCCGCCAAAGGCTTCCGCGAGGTCGATCTCAACGCTTGCCTGGACGTCCTCCCCTGGTGCGGGGCCCGCCGGCCGCCGTCGGCGCCCGAGCCCGCCGAAGAGATCGCCGAAGAGATCACCGAGGTCGCCCACGTCGAAGGGCATCCCGCCCGTCTCGAAGGTGACGCCGGGCGGCACCTGGCCGCGCCGGTCACGCCACTGCCGCCAGGCCTTGGCCTTCTCGGGGTCGTAGCCGATCCTGGCCGCATCGGCGCCCATCTCGTCGTAGAGCTTGCGCTTCTCGGGATTGCCGAGGACGTCGAAGGCGGCCGCGATCTCCTTGAAGCGCTCCTCGGCGGCCTTGTCACCGGGGTTCACGTCCGGGTGGTGCTTGCGGGCGAGTCGGCGGTAGGCGGTCTTGATCTCGTCGGCGGTCGCGGTGCGCGGCACGCCGAGCAAGTCGTAGAGGTCGCGGCCCTCGGCCATGGAAGCCAACGTAACGCCACCGGGGCGCCCGTCAAGAAACGGGGAGGGGCGCCGGTGGCGTGGACGCTAGAGATCGAGGCTCATGACGACCGCGTCCTCGCCCTCGTCGACGTAATAGTTCGGGCGGATCCCGACCGGACGAAAGCCGAGGTCACGGTAGAGGGAGATGGCTGGGAAGTTCGAGCGGCGGACCTCGAGGGTCACGAGGGTCGCGCCGCCCGTGCGGCCCTGCTCGATCGCCGCGGTCATCAGGCGCCGAGCAAGCCCCTGGCGGCGCGCCGCCGGATGAACGGCAAGATTGAGGACGTGGACCTCGTCGTGGACGAGCCAGAAGATGACGAAGCCGAGGACGGCGGGCAGGCCGGGTACCCCCGTCGCTGTCCGGCCGCTGCAGAGCAGGACCGTCGACCAGTCGTGGAGCAATTCGCGGCGGAACAGCTCGGTGGACCAGGGATGCCTGAACGCCCGCCGCTCCACGACCATCACGTCGTCGAGGTCGGCGGCCTCCATCCGCCGGATCTCGACGGCGGGAAGCGGGCGGGGCGACGAAGGGCTTTCTGGCGCTCGCACGCGCATACGCTCCTCAGGGGGCATCCTCCGCGCCCGGAGGATCCAGGAGCGCCGAGCGGAAGGCCCCGTTCTCCTCGGCGTCGGGGTCCGTCCTCGCGGGTGGCCCATTCGGCGAAGAGGCGAAGCTCGCGAGTACCCGCACGTCCGTCCGCGCACGCAAGTCCCGGACCAGGGCCGCGGTCAAGGCCTGGAACTTGCGCTTCACAAGATACGCTCGCGCCTCGGCCCGTGCTCGCGCGAGCGGCTCCGTCGCGGCATGCGAGGCCACCCAGGCATCCACCTCGGCGAGGGTCGGCTGCGCCCGCGGGCCGAGCTGCCGTTCGAGGAAGCGTTGGGCTCGCAGCGAGCGCCGGACGGAAGCGTGCAATCGCTCCTGGTCGATGTCGTGGCGAGCCAAAAAGCTCGAGAAGGCCCCTTGCGACGGGAAGCGCGCCGCCAGCCGATCCTCGGCCATCTCGCATTCGGCGGCCGCGACCGGGAAGACGCCCAGGCGGCTGGCCTCCTCTTCGATGAGATCCTGACTGATCACATAGGTCAGCGTGGAAGAGAGCAACTCCAGGCCGAGGGGACCATCCGCGGCGGCGGGCGAGTCGTGGGCGGCGAGCGCGATGCGCGCTTCGGCGCGAAGCTGGCTCGTCGTGATCACGCGGCGGCCGACGAGCGCGACGACCGAATCGATGAGCTTGGCCCCGGACAGCTCCGGGCGGCTGTCGCCGTCGTCGACGGAACGAGCCCAGGCCGCGGGCGGCGAAGGGACCTGGGCGGCGCCGGTCGCGGGCACCCAGAGGCCGAGGAGGACCCACGGCAGGCGGCGCGTGCTTCCCATCCGGGCGGAGTGTAACATGGTCAAGCGAAGTCGGAGCCGGCCCGGATGGGCAGGCCCATTCGCTTGTCTCCATGCCCTGGCGCCTGCTCCGCGCGATCCTCTTCCGCCTCCCGGCCGAGACGGCTCATGCGTTCGGGCTCCTCGTGTTGGCGGCCGCCGGGCGGGGGCGGTGGATGAGGAGCCGCCTGCGCCGCCGGATCGCGCCGTCATTGCCCGAGCTGGGTTGCACCCGGTTCGGACTCGCCTTCGAGAACCCGATCGGGCTGGCGGCGGGCTTCGACAAGGATGCCCGCGCGGTCGGCGGGCTCTTTGCGCTCGGCTTCGGCTTCGTCGAGGTCGGGACGGTGACCCCGCGGCCGCAGCCTGGGAACCCGCGGCCACGCCTCTTTCGCGCGCCGGGCGATCACGCGCTCGTGAACCGAATGGGGTTTCCCAACCGCGGGGTCGAGGAGACAGCCAGTCGGCTCTCCAGGGCCTGGCGGCCGGGGCCGGTCGGCGTAAACCTCGGGAAGAACAAGGACACGCTCCAGGGAGAAGCGGCGGAGGACTACGCGGCGGCCTTCCGAATCGCGGCGCCGGTCGCCGACTATCTCGTGGTGAACGTCAGCTCGCCGAACACCCCTGCCCTGCGGCGGCTTCAGGATCCCGAATTGCTTTCCCCATTGCTCGCACGGGTCGCCGACGCGAACCGTGGCCCCCGGAGGCCCCTGCTGCTCAAGGTGTCGCCGGATCTGACGGACGCCGAGCTCGAAGGCGTCGTCGAGGTGGCGACGGCGGCGGGGATCGATGGGATCATCGTGACCAACACGACCGTCGCCCGGCCGCACGAGCGGACGCCGGCTTTCTTGGAGGCTGGCGGCCTATCGGGCAGGCCGCTTTCGTCCCGCTCCCTTGCCTGCCTGCGCCTCGTCCGCCGCAAGGCTGGGGATCGCCTGTCCATCCTGGCCGCCGGGGGCATCTTCGACGGCCACGACGCGTTCGAGCGGCTTCGTGCGGGGGCCTGTCTGGTCCAAGTCTACACGGGGCTTGTCTACGGGGGGCCGCTCACGATCGGCCGGATGTGCAGGGCGCTCGCCGATCAGATGAAGCATGCGGGCTTTCGCTCTCTCGACGAGCTGATCGGCAGCCAGAGGACCTAAACCCGTCTTATTCACGGTCCGGCTGCTGCGGCGTCCGATCCCGCGCCTGCGAAGGGCGTGCTCGCTCCTTCCTCCTGCGGCGTGCTTTACGCACGCCTCGTCGGTCGTCGCT
>JAKAPL010000100.1 GCA_021807105.1 Myxococcales bacterium
TAGGTGGCCGAGTCCTGAGGTCCATGCGTCCATACCCCGAAAAGCAGCGGTAAGCGTCGGAGATCCTTACGAAAACCCATGGACGCGAGCGATGGACTCATAGGGTGCCGGAGGGGGCGGACGCCATCTTGGTGGGGACTCTGGGCGATAACTACCTACGTAAGGCGCCCGCGGGGCGCGATAACTACCTACGTAAGGCGACCCTCGGGGCGCGATAACTACCTACGTAAGGCGCCCGCGGGCTCGATACCTACCTGCGTAAGGCTCGATACCTACCTGCGTAAGGCGCTTGACACTGGCGCCTCGGCGCGATAGCTACCTGCGTATGCCAACCCGCGATCGCTCCAACGTCCGGCGTCCGCGCCGGATTCAACTCGCTCTCGGCACCGGGGAGCACCGAACAGTCGAACTCGCGGCCCTCCGAGACAACCGGGCCTTGGCGAGTTGGATCCGGGAGGCTGCGCTCCAGGAGGCCACGCGCCGCGAGGCCGCGCTCCTAGAGGCCGCGCTCCGCGGATCCGAAGATCCGCCCCCCTAGCCCCTACGCCCGTCTCCAGGCGCGGCCGCGGTCGTCGGCAGTGGTCGCGCGGTAGCTGACCCAGCCTGCGGCGCGCATGGCGGCGCCGACGCGGCGGGCTGCGGCGACGGTCTGCTCGCCGGGGCGGAGCTGGCCTCCCTCGGAGAGGAGCCGGGTCATCGTGAGGCGATCGATGGGCTCCTCGGTCCCGGCGGGCCAGATGTGCTCGGCCCAAGCGACGACGCGCTCGCCGAGCGGGTCGGCCTCGGCTGCGAGATCGCCCTGGCGCTCGGAGAGGGCGAGGAGGGCGGACTCTTCGTCGTCAACGAGGTGCCAGGGCTCGCCGGCGAGGTAGGCGTCGCGGGCCTCGGCCCAGATTTCGGGTCGGAGCCCCGCGAGCATGTCCGTGTCGATCTCGGTCGCGATTCGCATTGCCCAGAGGCGCCGGTTGTAGGCGGGGTCGTCGGGCGCGAAGATCGCGAGCGAGTTGGATGTCGCGGCCAGCGCGAGCGCGCGTTTGTGGGGCAGGACGCGGCGATCGTAGGACGCGCGGAAGTCGTCGCTCGGGCTCGTGATGAAGCTTTTGATCCGAGCGCGTTCCCGCTCACCTCCGGGGGACTCGAGCTCGGCGATCTCTTGGACCCAGACGCGATGCATTTGCTGGTAGGCGTCTTTGCGGCCGAAGCCGACGAGGTCGAGGTGGGTATCCGAGTACCAGTCGGGGCCCACGAGTGCGCGCAGCGATTGGCTCTTACGCTGGCCGCCGCCTGGGGCGACGAGGACGAGGACGGAGTCGAGCTGGCAGCCCGGTTGGTAGACGCGAGCGACGGCGCCGATCAGCCATTTGCGCCACAGGATCGGCGAGAGCGAATCTCCCGGCGCAAGGCCGAGGGCCTCATTCGCGGCGAGGGCGATCGCTCCGGGTTGCACTGCGGGAAGAGCGGCGAGCCACTCGTGGACCGGCGAGTAGGCGTTCTGCCGCGCCAGCCGCACGAGGACGCGACGGACGTCTGGCTCGACGAGCCTGAGCATGGCCATGACCGGGCGGCCCTGCTCGTCGAGCTTTTTGGTCTCGCAGTGGACGTTGTTCTCGGTACTGATGCGGACTTCGGTCGCGAGTTCCTCGAGGTCCCACGGTTGAGCCCCGACGTCGATCTCCTCACTGAGCCGATTGAGGCGGATCGGATCGTCGGAGCCGAAGATCAGATCGCGATGGTCGCGCAGGAGCACCTCGATCGATGCGATCGAGTTTGGGACGACGCCCGGGATCACGACACGGCCGTCGCCGATGGGCGTTGGGGGTGGCGGGGGAGTGAGAGTGATTTGCGGGGCGTCGGAGGTCTCGGCGGCCGGCGGGGTCCAGACCGGGGCCTCGGCTGCGAGCTGCTCGAAGTCGGCGAGTTTAGCGCCGGAGGCGATCCAGTCGGCGGCGTCTTTGCCGACCGGGACCTCGACGACCTTGGCGCCGGGAACCGACGCGGCGACCATGGCCGCGTGCGCCCGGCCGGGCTGGTCCTTGTCAGCGATCACGACGACACGGGCGCCGGCCAAGGTCGCGGCGTACTCGCTGCGCCATTTCTGAGCGCCACCCGGGCTGGTGGTCGCGATGGCGCCGAGTTGCACGAGCGCGTCGGCATCCTTCTCGCCCTCGACGACCCAGATCGGCGGTACATCCGGCGAGGCGCGACTGGCCGCAACCGCAGGCACGAGTGCGGGCAGGTTGTAGAGGACGCGACGGATGCCGGCGGTGGTCCACGCCCAGCCCTCGCGATCGGCCTTCTCGCCGGGTTTCGCGCGGTGGCGTTGGCGGAAGTCCTTTGGCTCGAAGCGGCAGACCTGGAAGAGCGGCTCGCCGGCCTCGTCGGTGTACGTGTAGGCGGCAACGAGGCGCCTACGTGGCGCAAACATGTGGGTTGGTGAATCCGGCATCAGGTCGCGCATCTTGAGTCCGATCGTGGCCGTGATCGTGGGGTTGTTGCATCCGGCGTGGCACTTGAGTAGCACGCGGCCGTCGTCGCCGACGCCGATGCTGAGCGATGCGCGGTGGTCCTCGTGAGCTGGACAGAGGGCCAGGTATCCGCTCGGTGTCGCGCGGATCTTGGCATTGGGACCGAGAGCGGAGAGCACCCTGGCGACGGGGCCGGTTGTGGAGCGGGCGACTGGACCACCGATGGTCATCTCCGAACCTCCGGGGGTGGTGGAGGCGGCAGAGTGCGCGGCGCGTCGTCGCGTTGGGGCGGGGACGTGCGAGACACGTCGTCGGTCTGGGGCGGCAGGCGCGGCGCGTCGTCGGTCTGGGGCGGCAACAGGCGAGACACGTCGTCGCGCTGGGGCGGCAGGCGCGGCGCGTCGTCGGTCTGGGGCGGCAGAGTGCGAGACACGTCGTCGCAGGACTGAGCGAGGACGACGAGTGCACCGAAGCGGCGCAGCGCGGCACAAAGTCTCGCCTGTGCGGGGTTTTGATGCGCGTCGCCGGTCTTGACCTCGATGAAAACGGCGCGGCCTGACGGAGCGAGGACGCCCGAGATGTCCGGGAAGCCGACGGGGAGCGCGCGGATCACGCGACCCGACGGCGTGCGGGCGGCGAGCGGCTGCGAGCGCCAGAGGCGTAGGTCGGGGCGCGAACCGAAGCGCAGGAGGATCTCCGCGACGAGGCGCGAGTGGGCGGCGGTTGAGCCGCGCGGGACCGCCTTCTGACCCCTCATGCGACGATCCTCTCCTCGCGCCATCGCCAGTCGCCTTTCCGACCCTCGACGTGCGCGCGCCAGAGGGCCTTGGGGAATGGCATCTCGTCGCCGAGCAGTTCGTGGAGCCGGTAGATCACCCACCCCGGCCGCCGGCCCGTCGCGCGGGCCTCGTCCATGAGCGATTGAAAGAGCGCGTCGCGGTCGCGGCGTGCGACGAGCAGCGCGCGCAGCTCTTCGATCGTCAACTCCTTGTGCTCGCCGCCGCCCTTGTCCTGGTCGTCGCGCGCGGGGAAGGCCGAGCCGCACTCGGGGCAGACGAAGCAGCCAGCGGCGCAGACGCAGAAGCACTGCGGGCAGGTCTTGACCGGCGCGGCCCCGGGATCGCGGACGCGCGTCTGAGTGAGCGAGTAGACCCGGTCCTGGTCCCAGAACCCATGGCGTAGGATCAGACCGGCGTGGTCATGGATGATCGCCTTCGCCTTGCCGGGCGCGGGACGCAGGACGCGGCCGACCTGCTGGAGGTAGACCGGCAGGCTCTTGGTCGGGCGCGCCAGGATCGCCACCTCGAGCTCGGGCACGTCGACTCCCTCGCCGAGGATCCCGACGTTGGAGATCACGGTCGTTGCACCCGAGCGCACCCGCGCGACGATCTCGCGACGGGCGCCTGGCGCGGCGTGGTAGTCGAGGTGCTCGGCTGCGACACCGAGCGCGCGGAATCGCTCCACGAGATCGCGGCTGACCTCGATGGTCGCGGCGAACAGGATCGTCCGGCGGCCGGCAGGTGGCGTGGGCCCGCAGCCAGTCGGCGGTGTCGACCCGGGTCCGCAGTGGACTCGCCAGCGGTCGACGATGTCGCCGAGCACGCGGTCGGTGCCGTAGGCGAGAGTCAGGCCAGCGGGGTCATACTCGCCGCCGCGGGTCGCGATGCCCCCGAGATCCGGCGCGACGTAGGCGTGGCCGGTTGCGGGACAGAGGTAACCCTGCGCGAGCAGCTCGGCGGGCGTCGCGGCGAGGACCGATGCGGTGAAGAGATCGCCGAGCCCGCGGCCATCGAGGCGCCATGGTGAGGCGGTCAGGCCGACGACGACGGCGCCCGGCAGCTTGGCGAGGATCGCCCGCCACGAGTCCGCGCAGTTGTGGACTACCGTTCCGTTGGCGAGGTACGTGTGTGTGCGAGAGACCTCGATGTTGTAGACAAAACCGTCCGGGCACAATCCTCCAAATGTTGAATCAGGTCCTCGTTCCAGAACCTCAACACCGTCCACCCGTGCCCAACCAAGAACTCCGTCTTGCGCTTGTCCTGCTCTCTCATCGCTGGGCGTCTGTGGGATGCACCATCTACCTCTATCGCGATCTTCGATGCCGCATTCGCGATGTCGATGTAGATGCAGTTCGGGAGACGGCTCTCTCCCTTCGTCAGGATCTGGAATTCCGGCTCCCATCCATGCCCGAGTCTCTTCAGGAGCGCCGCCTGAGGCGCGGTCACCCCCCTTCCCTTGCCGCCAGTCCAAGGCGGCCGGTGTCCGATCCGCCGTAGCGTGAACGACATCGCTTCTCTGCTTTTCCCCCGGTGCATCGGGTTGTTCTTCCTCATGCGCTCGCTCGCATACTTCCGATTTGTCGCGCTCGCCGTGATCGAACTCAGACGAGGTAGGCACGCCGCGCAATAGATCCGCAGCCTCTTGGCGCGTGAGAGTTGGCTGTGTCCGGACAGAACGATCATGACCTGGCACATGGCACACTCCCTGACGACAACCTTCCTTCGAGCGATCCGAGCCATCATCTTGCATGGAGTGCAGCGCGGCACCATCTTGCGCTTCGCCCACTGGCTGCTTCTCTCGATTGAAGTCCCGCATTCCGGGCAGATGTATTTGACTCGCGCCATTCATGGAGCATAACACCATGGTGTCGCCCAAGTCTACCGCCTTCGTCCATCCCGATGGCGTCAAGAACGGATGATCGTCGGTGCACACCGTTCCGACGCCGCGAATCCAGACCCGGATTAGCCGCCTGGGGCGGCTTCGCATGGTCGCGACGATCGTCGCATTGATTACCATTCCGCTCGCGGCGTCGAATGAGGGAACAGAATCGCCACGCCTGAGTTCCTCGATCCTTCGATCTCCGACCATGGTACCGGCGACGAAACAGGCGTGGTGGGCCTCGTCGCAGATCAAGAGCCGCGCGGGCGGCAGCTCGCGACGTAGGAGCGTCTGGATGCTCGCGACCTGGACCGGACGGTCGTCGCGGCGCGCGTGACCGGCCATGAGAACACCGGCCTCGATGCCGTGGTCTGCCCACAGGCGCTCGATGGCCTGGTAGACGAGCTCTCGGCGGTGCGCGACGAAGAGGACGCGGTTGCCACGAGCGACGGCGCTGCGGATCATTTCGGCTGCCACGGTAGTTTTCCCGCTGCCTGTCGGAGACACCAGGAGGACGGCGCGGGCGCCCTGGCGGAACTCGGAGCGGAGCGCGTCGAGCGCGGCGGTCTGGTAGGGGCGGAGGGGCATTAGATCTGCCGCCAGGGGCAACGCGACCAATCGTGAGGCGGGTCGTTATCGTAGGTCCAGACTCGGAGCCCATCGGAGCGAAGCCAGGCAATCGGGACAGCCAGAAACAGCACGCCGTCGCTCGGATTGCGCCGAGTCGGAAGCAGTGCCAGATGGTCTCTGACAGCCGTGTAGAATGGCACGGACTCAACAATCGCCACGGCCAGCAATCGGTCCGCCGCCGCGGAGACATAGGCTTGGATCGTGAGGTGGGGCATGAGCCAACCGCATGTCGCCAGAGCAAGCGATCGCAGTCGTTTCTCGACTTCGGTGGTCGCGCCATTCGGTCGCGCAAGTCGAATTGTGAATGTCCCCCAGTTTCGATCGCTGCGCTGGACGCGAACGGCGATCCCGCGTATGCCGAGCTGCGGATCGATCTGCCAGGCATCGATCCCCGAGAGCACGTCGAAGACGGTGCTCTCGGCGCTTACAAGGCGTCCTTTGAGCTTCGGCCCCACGATAGGGATAACGAGACGCGCGAAATCCTTAGCGGCCCAGTCGAGATCGCGTTGCACTTCAGGGCGCAAGGCAGCCTCGACTGATTGCAATGGATGGATCGAGATCACAGCCGATCGCGACACGCCCCAGCTTTGCGGCGGCGAGCAAAAACGTGCCAGTGCCGGCGAATGGGTCGATCACGACATCGCCCGGTTTGCTCGCGTGTCGCACGAATCGCTCGGCGAGTTCGTCGGGTTTTTGCCACGGATGGAAACGGTTGCCGATACGACCGTCCGGGGCGGCAATGTCTTGGACCGAAAACTGTTCGACCATGCTGGGGCACTCCAGCGGCGGCGCCTTGGGTCCGCGGACGTAGAAGATCGCCTGCCAGTTGCGTTTGTACGCCGATTGTGGCGACGGACCCAGCGTGTTGCGATAGGTCCAGACCAGCAGGTCAGAGGCTTTGAGCGCCGTGGCGCCGTGGAAGCGGATGCTTGCGAGGCACTCGAGGTAGGTGCGCAATTCTTCCGGGTAGCTGCCGGTACAAAAATAGGCCTGGCCGGACGGTTTGAGCTTTGCGAGCGCCACTGGGAGCCAAGAGGCGGCAAAGGCACAGATGTCCGGCACGTCGGTCATGTAGGGCGGATCGGTCAGAAGGAGATCGACCGAACCGTCGGCGACGGAACCGAGCCAGGCGAGCGCATCGGCGGCGACGATCGTGGCGCGTGCCGGCTGCTGGGCAAGTTGCGCCGAAAGACGCTCGGCGCGCTCGGCGCGGCGGACCTCCGTCGAGACCTGGCGTCCCGATATCTTGCCGGCGACGATCTTGGACAGGGCTGCCGTCTGCTCCGCAGCGGGGCGCGAGACGAGGAGCGCGGCGGCGGAGACGGCGAGCTGGCCGGCATCGACGGCGGCGGCGACGGCTGGCGCGGCAGCAAGGACCTTGGCGGCGGCCTCGACGGAGCGTGGGGAGACGTTCACGGCGGCGGCGGCGTGGCCTGAGGCGGAGCGGGCGGCCTTGGGCGCTGGGGCGGCCCCGCCGGCAGCGAAACCCTGCCGCAAATTTGCGGTAGGGTTTTTCCTGCCGCGCCCGCCGGTAGCGCCGCCCTGGCCTACGCCGGCCTGCATGCGCGCCTTGGCCTCGGCCTCGAACAAGACTTTGATCCGAGCTCCGACCATGGCGCGCTGGGACTCGTCAAGGTGGCGGCGGTGGAGGTTGGCGGAGAGGACGAAGGCCAGCGGGTCGTTGCAGCGGATCTCCTTGGTGCGCGGCTCGACGTGGGCGAGCTTACAGGCGGCGAGGCGGTTGCGCCCGTCGAGGACCTGGCCGTCGAGGAGCACGATCGGCTCGCGGAGACCGTGGGTCTTGATGTCGGCGGCGAGCGCGGCGAGGTCAGGGCCAGCGAGTGTCGGGAATATTTCGGCGGCGGGGTGGACGCGCATGGGGGCTCCTCGGTAAGGGGGGTGAGATGGCATCAGTTCCTCGGCCCGATCTCGCTCTCGAGCCAGAGGAGCATCTCGTACGCGACCTCGCGCACGAGGTCCCAATTTGCGACGGCGACCGGACCGCAGACGTGGACGAAATCCGAACAGCCTGGGTTGTGGCAGCGCCTCATGTCTCCCCCGGCCGCACGTGTCGCATCGAGGTACGCGCGGGCGAGGTCGAGACGCGCGAGGCGGCGGCAGAGCGCGGGATCTTGTTGCTTCGCCACGTGTCCCTCAGAGAACTGCGCCCCTCCGCGCCGGGAGAACGCGGAGGGGCCGGTCGGCGCGCGGACGCGACGACCAATCTGGTGGGGGGCTCGGCCGTCTCCCGGTCGACCCGACAGGCGGCAGCTTGCCAGCTCCGCGGGCGAGAGTCAAGGACTTTATCGCGGAGGTCGGGGGGCTCGGTCGGGGCTCGGTCGGGGCTCGGTCGGGGCTCGGTCGGGGCTCGGTCGGGGCTCGGTCGGGGCTCGGTCGGCGGGCTCGGCGGGCTCCTCCTCTATATAGGGGCAGCCCCGACCGTGACTCCGGGCGCAGCCTAACCAGGCGTAATCACGGGCTTTTTGAGAAATCGACGGGCCCTCAAAAAAAAAGACTTGACACGTGCGCGCGCACGGTTATACTAGGGAGGTAGAAAGCAAGGCCGACGAGGATGGGCCTCGGCGGAGCAAGGAGAAAGACATGCACCTGTACGAGCTTGGCGACAAGGCGAGGGCGAAGATCGAGGCGGAGATGGGCGAGATCACGCCCGAGGAGAAGAGCCGGCTGGAGGCGGCCGGCGCCTACTGCGCTCGGGGGTGGGTCTGGCAAGGGGTGACCTCCTGGTCCGAGGACGCGTGCCTGGCGGAAGGGGACGTGGACTTCCTCACGGACCAGCTCGGGCATGAGCCGAACGAGGGCGAGGTCTGGATCTTCGAGGACGCCTTCCGCGAGACGATCGACGAGCTCGCGCCGGCGGCCGAGGCCGAGGCCGCGGGCGAGTAGTCCCTAGCCCAGCGGCGGCTCGAACCCGCCCTGGGCGCCAGAAGTGGCAGGACCGCCGGCATGGGGCCGACGGGAGCAAGGAGAGAGACATGGACTCGGAACTGAACACGTGGAGCTTGGAGCCGGCGGAGCGCGCGGCGCTCGCGGATGCGCTGGACGAGGTCGAAGTCGAGGTCGAAGAGGAGCTCCCCGCCGGGCCTTGCGACTGCCCGGAGTGCGCCGGCGCCGGCGAGTAGAACCTAGCCCTCGGGCGGCTCGAACCCGCCCCTGGGCGCCAGTAGGACCGCCGAGGATGGGCCTCGGCGGGAAGCAAGGAGGAAGACATGGACACACTGGAGCAGTTGAAGGTGTTGACGGCGCAGCGGAAGATCTCCACGGCGAGGCTCGACGGCCTCGTGAAGGCCCTCTGCGAGGAGCTTCACGACCTGCTGGAGGTGGGGGACCGGGCCGAGCTCGGCGAG
>JAKAPL010000031.1 GCA_021807105.1 Myxococcales bacterium
ACGGTCTCGGTGTCGGTCAACGGGACGGTGCTCGCCCAGGTCGCCTGCCCGAATGGTCCGCTGGTCGCGAACCCGACCGGCGAGTTCGACGTGGGCGGCCTGTACGAGGGGACCGGCAGCGTGAGCAGCCCGTTCAACGGCCGGATCGACGAGGTCCGCCTGCGCCAGACCGCCGCCCAGCGCTACGAGCTCCCGCTGTTCGGCCGCGCCCACGCCGAATGGGGGCAGAGTAGCTGCGGGAGCGGCCTTACGCCCCTGTACACGGGCACGGCCGGCGCCATCGTCGGCTTCCAGGCGAGCGATCCGATGTGCCTCAACTCGACGTTCGCGGGGAACAGCCAGTGGGGCTCCTGGGGCGATGGACGCGTCACCCGGATTTACAGCAACGGCACGCAGCAGGCGAACGTGAACCTCCCGTGCGCCGTCTGCCCCGGCGGCGACATGATCAACTGGGGCGATACGACCTGTCCCCCGGGTTGGAACCTCGCTTACGCCGGTCACATGGGCGGCATCTCGAGTGTCAATTGGGAATGGCAAACCGGCAAGCAGGTCTGCCTCAACGACGCGAGCTTCTCGAGCTCGTGGCAGGGCGGCGGGGGAGAGTACCTCGTCCAAGAGGACGCTCGTTCAGGGAACTGGAGCTCCTGGTACGTCGACAGCGCGCCCGTCCCCTGCGCGCTCTGCTATCAGTAGTCGCTCCCGCGCGGCCGGGGCGTCGGACCGCGAGTGAAGGCGAAGGCGGCCGCGGCGCCTCCGTCCGCCGCGTACCGCGGGGCAAGCGGCGCGTTCCCCTAGGCCCACCGAGCCTGAGATTCGGAGTAGGGGTTTCCGCTTCGCAACCACCCGACAATCACACGCCGACCGCCTGCCGTCCACGACCTCTCGGCTCGATCGCGAGCAGCAGCCGAGGGTTTAACCCGTTGAAATCGCGTCCCGCTGCCCTCGCCCTAGACGTGCGCCACGTCACCCGTACGGACCTACTCCGAATCTCAGACCGAGCGGCGGCCGTTGACCTACCTGCGGCCGGGCGGTTAGTCTGCTCGCGGCTCTAGTCCGAGGGAGAGATCATGACACTCCGCAGCGCCGGCGTCTTCGCCGCTTTCGCCCTCCTCGCCGGTTGCCCCGGCACCACCGGACCCCAGGGATCCACGGGACCCTCCGGCCCCACGGGCCCGACCGGCTCACCGGGCGTGACCGGGGCGACGGGTCCGCAAGGCCTACCCGGGGCCACGGGATCTCCGGGCGAGAACGGCCTCAACGGGGCGACCGGGGCGACGGGAACAGCCGGCGGGACCGGCGAGTTCGTCCTCGGCGGCGGGGCGACGCTCACCTTCGATGGCGGGATCGGCGTCATCGCCGGGCCGATGGGCCCCGAAGGCCCCCAGGGACCGACCGGACCGCAGGGCCTTCCCGGCCTTCCCGGCCTCCCCGGCGCCACGGGCCCCACGGGCCCCCAGGGATCGACCGGCGTCGCCGGGCCCATCGGCCCGACCGGCCTCCCCGCCTCCGGCGAAGGGACGCTCACGCTCGACTTCGAGTTCGACGAGACCAGCGGCACCACCTTCGCCGACTCCTCGGGCAACGGCAACACGGCCTCCGCGCCGCTCGGCGGCATCGCCGCGGGCTCGGGCGGCCACTCCGGCAACGCCATCAACTTCAGCGGCGGCGTCGTCCGCGTCCCCGGCCCGACCAGCATCAAGGACGCGCCGCAGATCTGGGCCGAAGCCTGGATCTACCCCGAACCGTCGTTCACCAGCGACGAGATCATCCTCTCCAAGATCGGCTCCTACACCCTCTTTCAGAGCGACCAGAACGTCGGGTTCACCGTGTACGGTCAAGCCCACCCGACCACCGCCTGCACGGCCCAGGCCGCGACCAACCCGATCTCGGCCACCATCCCCGGTCTGGACCCACGTCGCCGGCTGGTACGACGGACTGACGGTCTCGGTGTCGGTCAACGGGACGGTGCTCGCCCAGGTCGCCTGCCCGAATGGTCCGCTGGTCGCGAACCCGACCGGCGAGTTCGACGTGGGCGGCCTGTACGAGGGGACCGGCAGCGTGAGCAACCCGTTCAACGGCCGGATCGACGAGGTCCGCCTGCGCCAGACCGCCGCCCAGCGCTACACGCTGCCTCTGGTCGGCGGCACCCACACCGAGTGGGGACAGAGTAGCTGCGCGAGCGGCGCGTCGGCGATCTACACGGGGACCGCCGCCGCGCTCTTCGGCTACTACGGCGAGGGAGTCAGCTCGCCGCTCTGTCTCGACAACAACACGAACATCGCCGGCACGAGCATGCAGCCATGGGGCTCAGGGGTCGTCTCGCGAATCAAGGCCGGGAACAACGCTGATTACGTCAACACCCAGACCGTCACGTGCGCGCTCTGCCCGGGGAAACAGATGATCGATTGGGGCGTCATGACCTGCCCGGCCGGCTGGAACCTCGCCTACGCGGGCCACCTGGCCAACTTCTCGACGTCCTGGTCGGGCGGCTGGAGCAGCGGCGGCGCCTTCTGTCTCAACGACACCGGCTACGCCTGGAGCAACCTGGGCGCGAGCGTCATGCTGTGGCGCGCCGACCAGAACGATGGCAACCGCGGATCCTACCTCAGCGGCGGCGGCCAACCCGTCCCCTGCGCGCTCTGCTATCAGTAGTCGCTCCCGCGCGGCCGGGGCGTCGGGGGCGGACGGCGGGCGGCGGCGTCACCGGCGCTCGTGCCGGAGGACGCAGCGGTCGTACGCCTGGAAGAGATCGCGCAGGGTCGCGTCCCACGACAGCTCGATGGGGGGCTCGGTGGGGTTTGCGAAGAGCGCGCCGCCGGCGGCGCCGGGGTAGAGGCGGGCGCGGACGGCCGGGCTGATCGGATCGTCGGTGGGCGTCAGATCGTGGAGCCAGGCGAGGCGGCCCCAGAAGCGCTCCTCGAGGGCGAGGCAGGGGCGGGCGGCGGGCCGGACCGCCGCGGGCACGGCCGGCGTCGCGGCCGGCGTCCGGGCCGCGGCCGGGTTGGCCGCCGCGGTCGCCGTGGCCGGCGGCGCGGGCACGACCGTCATCGTCCCCTCCGTCCGCGCGCCCGGCGGCTCGACGGCAATCCAGCCTTCCGGCAGCGCGATCTTCTGCGCGACGACGAGGCTCACGATCAGCATGGCGACCATGACCATCCCTCCCCTCGCCCGGATGATTCCCCGGCTGGGACTCAGGGTGGGACGGAGGCCGCGCTACTGCAAGAAGTCGGTGTTCGGCTCGCCGGCCTCGTCGGAGATCGGCGAGGCGTGGTGGACCACGAGCTTCCAGGCACGTCCGATCCGCTCGAAGACGTTCGTCGCCTGGACCGCGACGAGCGCGTCGTCTTCGTGGTGCACCTTCTCGGTGAGGATCACCCAGGCGGCCTCCCCGCGGACGTTCACCTGCACGTCCGTGAGGACGAACCGGATCCGGCCGCTCCCCGCGAACAGCGCCGCGAGCGTCGCGCGGACGTCCGGCCAGCCGCGCACGAGCGGCTGCGCGGGGTGGACGAGCGCCGCATAGTCGCGCGTCACCCAGATCTTCTCCATGGCGGCGAGGTCCTGCGCCTCGAAGGCGCGATAGAAGGCCTCGTTGGCCCTCCCCACGGCGGCCCGGTCGCTCTCGGCGCTCATCGCTTCCGGAGATACCAGCCGCGCCGCCGTGGTACAAGAAGCGGGTGAGAACCGTCACGGTCGCGGTCGACGCGATGGGCGGCGAGCAGGCGCCGGACGAGCCGGTCCGCGGCGTCGCGAACCTCTCGCTCGGGGCCGGCGGGCCGCAGATCCTCCTCGCCGGCGACGAGCGGCAGATCACCGCCCGGCTGGAGCGGCTCCCGCACAACCCGGAGCAGATCGAGGTCCGCCACGCGGGGGGCCCCTCGCCTCGCGCCGCCCTCGTCGAGGCCGTCCGCCTGCTCGCCGCGGGCGAGGCCGACGCCGTGGTGACCGCCGGCGCCTCCGCCGACGCCCTCGCCGCCTGTCGCGAGCAACTGCGCCTGCTGCCCGGCGTCCCGAGTCCGGCCCTCGCCGCCGTCTACCCGACGCAGCAGCGCCGCGGCCGTCACGGCGACCCGTTCACGTTGTTGCTCGACATCGGCGCGACCCTCGACGCGTCCGCCCAGGACCTCTGCGCCTTCGCCGTCCTGGGGGCCGTTTACGCGCGGGCCATCTCGGTGAACCCACGCCCGCGCGTCGCCCTGCTCGCGACCGGCCGCGATCCAGCCCATGGCCCCCCCGCGGTCGTGGAGGCGCACGCCCGCCTGCGCGCGCTTCCCGGTCTCGACTTCGCGGGCAACGTGCTGGCCACGGACATCCCAGAGGGGCGGGCGGACGTGATCGCCTGCGGCGGCTTCACGGGCAACGCGGTCATCAGCCTGCTCGACGGCGTGAACGGCCTCGTCGTGGACCTCGCCCGGTACGCCCAGAAGCAGCGGCTCCTCTGGCGGGTGGGCCTCGCGATGCTCTCCGGCGGCGTCGCGCGCCTCAAGCAGCTCACCGACTGGGAGCAGTACGGCGGCGCCCCGCTGCTCGGCTACGAGAAGCTGCTCCTGCGCGCCCACCCGCGGTCGGGGGCGCTCGCCATCCAGAACGCCTGCCGCGTCGCGGCGAAGGCGGTCGCCGCGGACCTCCCGGCGGGGGTGGCGCAATTGCTGGCCAGTCCCGCCCTCTACGGCCTCGCTCCCCCCTCCCTCGCCGCGGGAGAGGGAGCCGGCGGGGGGGCCCCGGGTCGACCGCGGCCTCCGGGGACGGGCCGCGCCCCATGAAGTCCGCCCCCCCGGAGCTCCACTGGACCCGCGCCTTCCGCTGGGATCTCGACAAGACCTACCTCTCGACCGACTTCGACACCGTCCGTGGCCTGCTGCGCACCGCGCTCCAGCGGGCCGGGCAGAAGCGGTCGATTGCCGGCGCCGCCGCCCTCGTGCGCCAGATCCGGGCCGCCGGACCGCACCGCGTCTGCATCATCTCCGGAAGCCCGCGCCAGATGCGCCGCGTCCTCGAGCAGAAGCTGCGGCTCGACGGCGTCGAGTGGGACGAGTTCGTCCTCAAGCCCAACCTCAGGAACCTCGTCCGAGGCCGCTTCCGCGCCCTGCGGGACCAGGTCGGTTACAAGCTCCCCGTCCTCTTCGACGGCCGCTCCCGCGTCGCCCCGGATTGCCGGGAGTTCCTCTTCGGCGACGACGCGGAGGCCGACGCGTACGTCTACTCGCTCTTCGGCGACGTCCTCGCCGGCCGCGTGTCGGCGCAGGCGCTCGCCGAGGTGCTCGACGCCTGCGCCGTCTATCCCGATCAGAAGGAGGCGGCCCTGTCGCGCGCCGCCACCCTCCCCCGGGTCGACGCGGTCACCCGAATCTTCATCCACCTGGAACGCCGTTCGCCCCCGGCGCGCTTCGCCCCGTACGGCCCCCGCCTCGTCCCCATCTACAATTATTTCCAGGCCGCCCTCGTCCTCTTCGCCGACGGCGTCCTCCCCGCCCGCGCCGTCCTGGAGGTCGCCGCCGAGATGGTGAGCGGCTACGGCTACAGCCTCGCCTCGCTCGGCAACTCGCTCCAGGACCTCCTGCGCCGAGGCTACGCCGAGGTCGGCGCCTTGACCGGCCTCGCCGACGCCGTCGAGCAGTACGCGAACCTCTTCGACGTCTTCCGCCCCGCGAAGGACATCCTCCTCGCCTTCGGCCGCCGCCTCGGCGCCTTGGGCGAGCCCGCCCCGCCCGCGCCGCCGCCGCCGATCGACTACCTCGCCCGCCTCGGGGACACGCGGAGAGGATGAACCTCAGGAGCTGGCCGAGGTGTAGTGGCGCAGGGCCTCTCCGAAGACGAGGCGCGCGGCGAGGAAGAAGACCACGGCGCCGGAGAGCGCCAGCGCGCCGGTGCGCCAGGTGAGCGTGCCGAGCAGGGCCATCGCCGGATAGGTCGTCAGGATCGCGAGCGGCACCACGAAGGTGAAGAGGAAGCGAAAGACGCCGCGGAAGACCGAGACGGGCCAGCGGGCGGCGTCGAAGATCGAGCCGAACAGGTAGACGAGGTTGTCGAGCTTGACGACCCAGAACGCGATCGAGACCGCGAGGATCCAGAGGGAATAGAGGAGTGCCACGGCCGCGAGGAAGAGGACGACCGAAGCGGCGGCCTGCCCGGCCGTCGGCAGGTGGCGGAGCTTCACCAGCGCGAAGCCGAGGACCGCCACCCCGCCGAGCGCGTCCGCCCCCCGCCACGGGAGGATCCGGGAGGTCGAGACGAGGAGCTGCGCGTCGGCGGGCTTGAGCAGGACGAAGTCCAGGGTCCCCTTGCGGATGTGCTCGACGATCGCGACCAGGCACGGGTTGACCGCCCCGTCGAGGACGCCCTTGAGCAGCGTGAACCAGCCGATCACGAGGAGGGCCGCGGGGAACGTCCAGCCGGCGAGCGTGGGCCGGCGATCGAAGACGATGAGCAACGGGGCCAGCGTGACCGCGAGCCAGAAGAGGCTCATCACCCCGTCGGCGAAGAAGTCCGCCCGGTACTGGAGCGAGGTGAGCGCGGCGACGCGGAGCTGCGCGCCGAGGAGTTGGAGGGCCCTACGCACCGTAAGCCGAGTAGCGGCGCACGCCGCGCCGGAAGACCGCGAGCGCGGCGACCCACGCCGCCGCGACCCAGGCCCACTCGATGGCGAGCCCGGAGAGCGCCTCGGGACGGCCGATCCGGCCGATGAGGATCTCGACGGGCAGGCCGAGCATCCCGCGGAAGGGGAGCGCGAGGACGACGCGCCGCACGGCCGCGGGGAAGAGGGCGACGGGGACGAAGTAGCCGGAGAGCACGTAGAAGAGGCCGAACCAGAAGTCCGCGACCGCGAGGGACTGCTCGAAGAAGAAGGCGAGCGCGCCGATGGCCGACATCACCCCGAAGCCGAGCAGCCAGCCGCCCCCGACCGCCGCGGCGAAGGCGAACCAGAGGAGCGGGTCCGCCGTCAGGTGGCCGCGGCCCGCCGCCACGAGGGCGGCGATCGCGATCGGCAGGCAGAGCAAGAGCCGCAGCGGCAGCACGGCGAGGTTCTCTGCCGCGTAGGCGGCGAGCGGGTGGACCGGCCGCAACAGGCGCATCGAGATGAGCCCCTCGCGGATCTCGCGGTTCATGTCCCAGGCGACCCAGACGCCGGTGAGCTGGCGGACGACGAACGCGGCGAGGAAGTAGGCGGTGAAGTCGCGCGTGTCGTAACCGCCGACGGGCCCGCCCTCGCGCGCGACCTCCGTCCAGAGGGCGAGCATGATGAGCGGCATGGTGGTGGTGAGCAGCCAGACGACGAACTCGGCCCGGTAGGCGACCGCCTCCGCCGCGCCCACCGCGAGGAGCGTCGGGAAGGCGCGCAGCGCGCGCCGCGCCGGGGCGAGCGCGCGCATTCAACCCGTCTTATTCACGGTACGGCGTAGCGAGGCGTTCGAGACCGCAGCCGAGAAGGGCAAGCGCAGCGACGACCGACGAGGCGTGCGTAAAGCACGCCGCAGGAGGAAGGAGCGAGCACGCCCTTCGCAGGCGCGGGATCGGACGCCGCAGCAGCCGGACCGTGAATAAGACGGGTTCAACCCTTCTTCCCCGCGAACAGGTCGCGGAAGACGTCTTCGAGCGGCGGGTCCTCGATGGTCATGTCCGCGACCGGCAGCCCGGCGAGGATCTGCGCCACCCGGTCGCGCAGCGCCTCCTGCGCCACCTGGAAGACGACGCGGTCCTCGCGCCCCTCGGCGATCGCGCCGTAGCGGGAGAGGTCCGCGGGCGCAACCCGCCGCGAGAGGCGGACGGCGACGAGCTTCTCCGGCCGCGAGGCGCGCGCCAGCTCGGCGAGGCCGCCGTCGTAGCGGAGCTTCCCGTGATCGATGACGATCACGCGCCGGCAGAGGGCGAGCACGTCGTCCATGTAGTGGCTCGTCAGGACCACCGTCGCCCCGGACCGCTCGTTGTAGGCGCGGATGAAGGCGCGCAGGGCCGCCTGCATCGACACGTCGAGGCCGATCGTCGGCTCGTCGAGGAACAGGACCGCCGGCCGGTGCAGGAGCGCCGCGCAGAGCTCGCACTTCATCCGTTCGCCGAGAGAGAGCTGGCGCACCGGGACGCTCTTGAGCTTGCCGAGATCGAGCAGATCCACCAGCTCGGCGAGCGCCGCGCGGTGCTCGGCCCGCGGGATCCCGTAGAGCGCGCGGTTGAGCTCGAAGGTCTCCTCCGCGGGCAGGTCCCAGAGGAGCTGCTGCTTCTGGCCCATCACGAGCGTGATGCGCCCTAGGAAGTCGGCCTCGCGCCGCCAGGGGATGAAGCCCGCGACCCGCGCCTCGCCCGCCGTCGGGTGGAGGAGGCCGGAGAGCATCTTGAGCGTCGTCGTCTTGCCCGCGCCGTTCGGTCCGAGGAAGCCCACGCGCTCGCCCGGCGCGATCGAGAACGAGATGCCGTCCACCGCGCGGACCGTCTCCCGCGGCCTGCGCAGCACGGACTTGAGCGCCGGCCAGACCCCGGGGGGACGGCGGTGGACGAGGTAGAGCTTCTGGAGGTCCTCGACCTGGATCACGGCGCGGGCTACTTCAGCCAGCGCCGCTTGCTGTCCCCCATCTCGCCATCCTGCCGCTCCTTCGGGCTCCTCTTCCAGCTCTCCTCGGCCGGCGCCTTGCCTCCGCCCTGGTTCGCCGGCCCGATCCATTCGCGGTCGGGCCAGGACGCGACCGGCCGGCTGCCCGCCGGCGGCTCGCCCTTCTCCTCGACGACGGCCAGCCCCTCGGCGCGCGGCAACCCGCGCCCCTTCGCGCCGACCTTCCAGAACGCCGCGCTTCCCGTTCCGTTCTTCATGACGAATATCCTAGCAGACCCGCCGGGGGGGCGCGCGAGGAAAGCGCCGGGGCTCCTCCCTCATGACCTCCGAGAATCGTCCTGCTTCTATGAAGAAGAAGCCGCCTCGCTCGCTTCACGGGGTGAGGGTGCAGGAAATGGGTCGCTCCTCCCAACGCTCCTCTGGGTCGCCGACTTCCTCCTTACGCTGTGCTAGAACGCCCCTTGTCGATGAGCACCCCCGCTGCCGCCTTGCCCGCCGAACCGACAGGGAAGAGCACCGCGCCCACCTCGCGCGCGCGGGCGATCGCCGCCGCGCTCGAGGGCTGGACGATCACGGTCATCCTCCTCGCGATGACCGCGGCGCCGGTCGCGCAGGCCCTCGCCCGCAAGCTCTTCCACGCCGACATGCCAGGGGCGGCGGTCTGGGTGCAGCACGGGACGCTCTGGGTCGGCTTCCTGGGCGCGCTGCTCGCGACCGGGCGCGGCAAGCACCTCGGCCTCTCGACCGTGGAGATGCTCCCCGCGGGCCGGTGGCGCACGGGCGCGCGGCTCTTCGGGGCGATGGCCACGACGGCGGTCGTCGCGCTCCTCTCGTACGCCGCGGTGAAGCTCGTGCTCGCCGACCGGGTCCGGATGGACCTGCTCGCCGGCGGCGTCCCCGAGTGGTGGAGCGAGCTGGTCATGCCCGTCGCGCTCGCGGCCATGGCGCTGCGGACCGCCTGGCGCGCGCCGGCGGGCTGGATCGGGCGGGCCGGGTGCGCGGTCGCGGTGGGGGCGGCGTTCGGCCTCGTCGCCTTCCAGAATACCCCCGACCCGATCGTCTGGCCGGTCGCGCTCGTCATCCTCGCCGCCTTCCTGGCCGGCGCGCCGGTCTTCGTCGCGATGGCCGGCATCGCGATGCTGATGTTCTTCGCCGAGGGGACGCCCGTCGCCGCAGTCCCGACGGAGACCTTCCGGCTCGTCGCCTCCCCGACGCTGCCCGCCATCCCCCTCCTCACCCTCGCCGGCTACGTGCTCTCCGAGGGCGGCGCGGCGAAGCGCCTCGTCGCCGCCTACCGCGACGCGTTCGGCTGGATGCCGGGCGGCCTCGCGATCATGGCCGTCTTCGTCTGCGCCATCTTCACGACCTTCACCGGCGCCTCGGGCGTGACCATCCTCGCGCTCGGCGGCCTCGTCCTCCCCGCGCTCGTGAAGGAGGGCTACCCCGAGGGCTTCTCGCTCGGGCTCGTCACCGCCTCCGGCTCGCTCGGCCTGCTCTTCCCGCCGTCGCTGCCGGTCATCCTGTACGGCATCGTCGCGGGCGTCGCCATCGAGCAGCTCTTCGTGGCCGGGCTCGTGCCGGGGCTCCTGATGATCCTGCTCGTCGTGGCCTACGGCGTCGCGACCGGCGTCCGCGCCCGCGTGCCGCGCCAGGCCTTCGATCCCGGCGCGGCGGCGAGGAGCCTCTGGGCCGCGAAGTGGGACCTCGGCCTGCCGCTGATCGTGATCCTCGCGGTGGCGACCGGGTTCGCGACCGTGGTCGAGGCGTCGGGCATCGCCGCGGCCTACGCGCTCGCCGTCGAGCTGCTCGTCTTCCGCGAGCTTCGCCCGCTGCGCGACCTGCCGCGGGTCGTCGCGGACGCGGCGACGCTCGTCGGCGCCGTGTTGATCCTGCTCGGGGTCGCGCTCGGCCTGACGAGCTACTTCGTGGACGCGCAGATCCCCGAGGCGCTGCTCTCCTGGGTGACCTCGCACATCCACTCGCCCGAGCTCTTCCTGCTCGCCCTCAACGGCCTGTTGCTCGTGCTGGGCTCGGTCCTGGAGATCTACTCGTCGATCGTGGTGATCGCCCCGCTGCTCGTCCCGATGGGCAAGGCGTTCCACATCGATCCCGTCCACCTGGGCGTCGTCTTCCTCGCGAACCTGGAGCTGGGCTTCCTCTTCCCGCCCATGGGGCTGAACCTCTTCCTCTCCGCCCAGCGCTTCGAGAAGCCGCTCCCCGTCCTCTACCGGCGCGCCCTGCCCTTCCTCGTGATCATGGCGGCCGGCGTGCTCATCATCACCTACGTCCCCGCGGTGACGACCGGCGTCTCCCACTGGCTCGTGCCCACCGCCCACGCGCGGTAGGACGGACGGTCGCGGAGGCCAACCCGCCGCGCCCCGCTCGCCGCGTCCGCCGAAAAGAGATCAAAGGGTCGAAAGGTCAAGATGGCCCGTCCTCAACGGACGCAGCGCACGCGGATTCACCCCTTGGCAGGCAGTTTCTCTGCCGCTTTCGCGCGAGGCCGGCGCGGTAGCTGCGCGGAACGGGCGGGGATGCGCCGCCGTCCGACCCGTGGACTCGCCGGCCCGGTCTGGACGGCAGCTCGCCCGGTCAGCGCTCCGGACCCCATCGGTCTGCCGCGACGACCCGCCGGGCTGCGCCGAGCGCCACCAGGGCTACGCGGCAAGCCGGCGGGTTTCTCGCTCATCCCGGCCGATAGGGCGGGCAGACCGCCCGGTCTGCAGCCCATACCAGCGGAGGATGCCCCCTCGGTCGGGGGGGCTATCGACCCTACCGCCCGGTCTACGCTCTATACCGCCCGGTCAGCGCTCTATTCATCGCCAGCGGGAGCTGCGAGATCAGCTCGGAGACCAGCCAGATCTTCCAGCCGAAGACCGTCCCCTTCACCCTCCCGCTGCCCCGGATCCAGCCCTTCCAGCAGCGGCCAGCCATCGCTCTCGCGGACATACTCGAAGAACTCATCCTGCCCATCGTCCCGCGTCGTCAGAGCCTCCTTCCTCGCTGCTTCCCGCGGCACGTCACCGGGGCTGCACGTCGCCCGGTTGTGTGTCCAGTGACTTTCGCAGCCTCACCCCACTGCGCTCCCTCCGGCCATCGCAGCCCGCCCCGGCCTACTCCGAATCTCGCGCCTTCGGCTGTCAAGCGCACTCAGCTTGCCCCCCTGGCTTCAGACGTGCTATCGCCTTAGACCAGGGACCAGTCCGGCAGGGGCCCGGAAGGAGCGTCGCTCTATTATGGAGGCTCTCACGAGGGGGTGGTTCGCGGCCGCGTTGTTCGCGCTCGCGGGTTGCAGCGGCGCGACGGGCAGCGTGGACGCGGGCGCGACGGGTGGGGACGGAGGGGGCCGGTGCGCCAGCGCGGCCGACTGCCCGGCCGGGCAGATCTGCAGCGCCGGGAGCTGCACCGACCCCTGCGCGGCCATCCTCTGCCCGGCGGGACAGGCCTGCGCGGGCGGCCAATGCTACGCGACCTCCTGCGGCGGCGTGGTCTGCGACTCGGCGGACGTCTGCGCGGGTGACGCCGGCTGCCTGAGCATCGGCTGCGTCGCGTCCGGCTGCCCGGCCGGACAGATCTGCACCACGAGCGGCTGCGTGGCTGGAGAAACGCCGGACGCCGGCTGCACGGGGACGCCCCAGTGTGCGGGGTGCGCAACCTGCGCCGGGGCGCCGGGGCCCGCCTGCGTCGACGGCGGCTGGGTCTGCCCTCCCTGCGGCTGCCCGGACGGGGGGAGCGCGCCGGACGCGGGCGGCGACGCCGGCTCCGGCTGCGCGGGGACGCCCCAGTGTCCGGGCTGCGCGACCTGCGCCGGGGCGCCGGGGCCCGCCTGCGTCGACGGCGGCTGGGTCTGCCCTCCCTGCGGCTGCCCCGCCGGACAGACCTGCACCCTGAACGGCTGCGTCCCCGACGGCACGATCGACGGCGGCTCGGGCGACGGCGGGGGCTGCACTCCGTCGTGCGCGGGCGCGGTCTGCGGCGCCTCGGACGGTTGCGGCGGGAGCTGCATGCAAGGGGGCTGTCCGGCGGGCTCCACGTGCGCCTTCGGAGTCTGCGATCCCTGCGGCGGGGCAGGCCAGCCGTGCTGCGAGGCCGAGGCCGGCTGCGGGACCGGGCTCGCCTGCTCGCCAGCCAGCGCGGGGCCGGGTAGCTGCGTCTGCACGGCCGCCTCGTGCGCTTCGGGCTGCTGCGACGAGAACGGCTGCGAGACCGGCGATCAGCCCTTCGCCTGCGGCGCCGCGGGCGGCTCGTGCGTGACCTGCGACGGCGGGACGGCTTGCGTCGCCGGCGGTTGCGTCCCCTGCGGCGGCGCGGGCGAGGACTGCTGCGCCGGCGGCTCCTGCGCCGATGGCCTCGCCTGCGCGGCCGGCTCCTGCGCATGCACGGCGGCATCCTGCCCATCGGGTTGCTGCATGAACAACGCCTGCCAGCCGGGTAACAGCCCATCCGCGTGCGGCACCAGCGGAGGGGCGTGCGCGACGTGCGCCGGCGCGACGCCCGCCTGCGCGGCGGGGAGCTGCGCCGCCTGCGGCGCCCTCGGGCAGGACTGCTGCGGGGGGACCTCCTGCGCGACGGGCCTCTCCTGCGCGAGCAGCCGCTGCGCCTGCACGGCCGCATCGTGCGCCTCGGGCTGCTGCGACGGGAACGGCTGCGAGACGGGGACCGCCAGCGGGGCCTGCGGCGCGGCCGGCGCCGCTTGCTCGACCTGCTCCGCGGTGCAACACTGCGCCTCGGGGAGCTGCCAGAGCTACTGCTCGTGCAAGGGGCAATTCCCGGGCGGCTACACCTATCACTGCGACTGGAGCGGCCAGACGCTCCCGCTCACGCGCGTCTGCAACCAGAGCCTCGAGTCCTCGCCCTACGCGACGTCCGTAGGGAGCTGCACGAACTTCCAGACCGACGACCCGAGCTTCACGGCCGAGAACGGCCAGAGCTTCGCGGTGTATCAGGACACCGCCCAGTACCCAACCTCGGCGTGCGGCGACTATGGCTACCTCGTCCACGGCGGGGGCACCGCCTGGGCGACCTGGACCCTGGGCTCGTGCACGCCGGGACAGACGAACGGCGCCTGCGGGAGCTGCGGCACGTCGACGTGCGAGAACCTCACGTGGGTCTGCGCGGGTGGGCCGTGTCCGGATGCCGGAGCCTGCCTCACGCCCTGCGGCGGGACCTGCTGCGCGGCGGGCGAGAAATGCTGCCCCAGCCCCTTCCGGGGCGGCAGCCCCTTCTGTCTGAGCTCCGGGACCCGCTGCCCCGTCTGACCTCTACCGGGGTCCGCGACCGGGCGGGTCGAATCGAATTGCTCTCCTCGCCCCCCCATGACGGGCGTGCCGGCCGTCCACCGCACGAGGAAGTTCTTCCGCTGGATCGCGGGGTCGCCTGCCCCGGGACGGACCTTCCCGTCCCTCGTCGATCAGAAGCCGTCGCTCCGGGGCGCCTCCGCGGCGGCGGCGGCCGCGCCCCACTCGTCGAAGCGCCGGCTCCGGTCGATCGCCGCCGAGACGACCCAGCCTCCCAGGAACAACCCCACGATGCCGCAGCCGATCAGGCCGAAGTGCGCGTCGACGCCCGCCACCGCCTGCCAGAAGGGGCCCTTTAGCGCCAGCCGTTGCCCGAGGAGCCCGAGGATCTCCAACCCCCCGATGGCGATCGCGGCCAGGACGGAGACGAACGTCATGGCGAGGTTGTAGGTGAGCCTGCGAGCGGGCTCGACGAAGGCCCAGCGGTAGGCGCCGACCATCAGGACCCCGTCGAGCGTGTCCAGCAGCGACATCCCGGCCGTGAACAGGGCGGGGTAGAGCAGGATCGACCAGAGCGGCATCCCCTTGGCGGCGACGGTCGCCGAGAGGGCGAGCAGCCCGATCTCCGTGGCGGTGTCGAAGCCGAGGCCGAAGAGGAGGCCGAGCGGGTACATGTGCCAGCTCCGATCGACCAGGCGAAAGACCCGCCCCAGCAACCTCGTGAAGAGGCCCCCGGCCGCCGGCGCGAGGTCGAGGTGCTCCCCGGCCGGCGCGCCGCCGCGGACGCGGCGAAACTCGCGCCAGACGGAGCGCAAGACGAAGCCGTTGGCGAGCGCGATGGCGAAGAGGAAGCCGGACGAGACGACCGTTCCGAAGACGCCGCCCACCCGCTTGAGCGGGTCCAGGCGGGCGCCCAGGGTCGACGCGGTCGCGGCGATGGCGGCGGACAGGGCGAAGACGACGGTCGAGTGGCCCAGGGAGAAGAAGAATCCCACGGCGACGGGGCGCTCGCCCCGCTGGATCAGCCGGCGCGTCACGTTGTCGATCGCGGCGATGTGATCGGCGTCGAACGCGTGCTTCAGGCCGAACCCGTATGCGAGGAGAGCGGTGCCGGTGAGCAGCGCGTTCCCGCGAAAGGTCGCGAGGGCCCCGGCCCAGGTCGCGAGGTTGCCGATCAACAGGACGCCGCCCATCGCGGCGAGCCGGGACCCGACGCCCGCCCCTCGCCTGTCCGCGGATGGATGGAGCGGCGTAGGGCTCGTGAGCCCGGGGCTCGTGCGCGCGGCCATGGGGCGCTCTCGATACCATGTTTCCTCGTTCCGCTCTCGAGCAACGTTCCGGAGATCCCCTGCCCGACCAGCGGTCAGGGCCTCGGGTACGGGAGCGTCGGCCGGTTCCTGGACGGGTAGTCGCGCATCCGGACGGGGACCTCCGAGGAGGAGGCTCGTCATTTCAGCGACTTCGCGGTGGCACGGAGGCTGCTCTGCCTGTTCTTCGCACGCCGCGGGATGGACCCGCGGCCTGACGACGAAAGGCGGATGAAACCATGGCGACGTTCGGTGCGAAGACCTCCCCCTGGAACACGCGGAGGGCGAAGGGCATGTCGAGGCTGCTGTTGCTGCTGGCCCTCGCGGCGGTGGCCGGCGGCTGCGGGGGCGCCATCGATTCGGCGATCCTCGCGCAGGAGCTGACCTGCGTGATCGACGGGAAGAGGTACGCCGCTGGCGACGACCAGCCGGGCAACGACTGCCGCCAATGCGATCCGACGCAAAGCGACACGTCGTGGTCCAACCATTACGACGGGTTCCAATGCTCCGGCGGCCCCGGAGACGCCTGCTCGAACGGGGAATGCACGGGCGTGCTCCCATTTACCTGCTGGATCGACGGCGGGGTAATCGGCACGTTCCAGACGAACCCGGATCAGCCGTGCGAGGTCTGCGACCCCGGCCAGAACGCGATCGCGTGGTCCACGGTATCCGACGGATTGTTGTGCTTCTCATCGATGCCAAACCCCTTCGGGACCTGCGTCCGCGGCGTCTGCACGCCACAGCCCGCTCCAGGCACCTGCGAGATCGACGGTGGGGCGTTCGAACTACTTCAGACGAACCCGGACGACCCGTGCGAGGTCTGCGACCCCACCCAGAACAAGACGGCATGGTCCACGCAGCCCGACGGATGGCCCTGCACCTCCTCGACGTCGAGCGGCTTCGGAAGCTGCGTCCTCGGCGTCTGCACGCCACCGCCCGCTCCAGGCACCTGCGAGATCGACGGCAGAGAGTACGCCGCCGGCCAGGCCGCCCCCGGAAACCCGTGCGCCTGCTGCGACCCGCTGCAGACGGCGGACCTCTGGTCGCCGGCCCCCGATGAGACGCCGTGCACGAGTCCGGACGGCGGCACGGCCTCCTGCTTCTCCGGCGTCTGCACGCCCGACACGACCCCGTGACGCGACGCCGCAACCATGAATCCGGCTGTCGGCCCGCGCGGTCCATGGCCCCGACGCCCCCCCCCGACTGCCCGCGGCCGTGCGCCCAAGCCGCGGCCGCCATCTGAGGAGAATGATGCCGGCCGCGGCTGTTCCGCGACGGGGGCGACAGGCCGGCGGCAAGTCGCCCCCAGCGACGGCGCGAGCCTCACCTGCTGCGGTCCCGGAGGCCCGGCAGGATCCACCCGATGGCCCTCGCGCGCAGCCGGTTCTGGGCCGCGAGCAGAGACGGCCTCTTGTCCGGCAGGAGCCGCCAGGCCGCGCTGAAGGCGGGGTGGAGGAGCGCCTCCAGGCCGACGGCCGCGGCGGCCTTGACGTACCGGGCGGCGGAACGGAGCTTCACCTACTTCTTCCTCGCGATCGCCAGATAGCCGTTTCCGTAGCCCTCTCGCGTGAGGTGGACGTCGAGCCGTTCGAGCAGCCGGTACGCGAGGCGCGGCGTCCGCGGCAGCCAGTAGTCCGCAAAGAGCGTCCAGAAGCCGTGGTACGGGTCGAGCCGCTCGATCGCGAGGCCCGCCTCGGCCGCCGCTTCGCGGAAGAGGGCCGGCGCGACGAAGTCCTCGTACCGGTGGCCGTCGCCGGCGTCGACGCCGAGCGCGCCGCCGGTCATCCGCCGCAGCGTCTCGTGGAGCGTGAAGCGGTCCTGCTGCGAGACGACGTAGGCGACGAGCGCGCCGCCCTCCGCGAGGACCCGCGCGGCCTCGCGCAGCGAGCGCCGGAAGCCGTCGTGGCCGAGGTGCTCGTAGACGTCCAGCGCGAGGACGCAGTCCATGCTCGCCGGCGCGATCGGCAGCGCGCAGGCGGACGCGAGGTGGAACTCGCCCTCGCCGGAGAGCGCCGCCCGCTCGAGGGCCCGCTCCGCGATGTCGAGCCCGATCCCCCTGCCCCGCCAGAGGGCGAGCGCGAGGCTCAGGTAGCGGCCGTCGTTGCAGCCCACCTCGAGCACCTCGGGGCTCGGGGCGAACGAGAGCCCCGACAGCGCCCGCAGGAGGAGCTCCTGCTTGGACTTGACCCTCCCGGCGAGGTGGTCCCGCACGAACCGGCGAAGCTCGTCGCCGCCCTCGGCGTAGTGGCCGACCTCGCCGTTGTAGATGTCGCGCTGCGCGGCCTCGCCGGGAGCCGCCTCGCCCCGGAAGTCGATCGCCCTGCCGCGCCGCGGGAATCGATGGCCGGCCTGGCAGGCGACGCCCTCCCCTCGCGCGAAAAGCGGGGCGCCGTCGCGCGGGCAGGCGAGTCTCCGATCGACGATGGCCGGGGCCACGGACATGGCTCCCACGGGCCCTATCAGGTCGCGCGACCCGCCATCAAGCGGTCCGATGGCCTCGACGGGCGAGAGGCCACGCGCTCAAGGCGAGATGAGCGCCTCCGGCGATGAGAAGCCCGCTTCTAGGAGGCTGGTGTGAAATGGGCGCCGTCGCGAGAAAACCGAGACCGAGGCGAGACGGGCGCCCGAGGAGTGAGCAGCGTCAAACGTACTCTTTGCAGTACGTTGAGCAGCGAAGCGACGAGGCCGCCCGTCGCAGCGAAGGGATCGGCTTTCGCAGCAGGCAGCCATTTCCCACCAGCCTCCTAGGTCCCTCTCCGGACCGCGAGCGCGCGTGGGCAGCGCGCCGGTCTCTGGCACGGAAGGCCGCCCCGTGGATTCGAGCGGTGAGCGTCCAGGAAGTGGGGCGGCTCCTCGCGCCGCGCGACGCTTGACGGGTGGATGGACGACGCGCTTAATGCGCGCGCCATGGAACCTCGCCAGACCCCGCTCCACCCCGCCCACGTTCGCGCGGACGCGAAGCTCGTCCCGTTCGCCGGCTTCTGGATGCCCGTGCAGTACGGCTCGCTCCTCGAAGAGCACCAGGCCGTCCGCGAGCGGGCCGGCCTCTTCGACGTGTCGCACATGGGGGAGATCGTCCTGACGGGGCCGCGGGCGCTCGCCGCGATCCAGCGCCTGGCGACCAACGATCTCGCGGCGTGCGCGGTCGGCCAGGCGATGTACGCGGCGGTCTGCAACGAGCGGGGCGGGATCGTCGACGACGTGGTCGTCTACCGGCGCGCGGCGGACGACTTCCTCGTCTGCGTCAACGCGGCCAACCGCGCGAAGGACTTGGCCTGGTTCGCAAAGCACGTCCCCGAGGCCGCCCCGCGCGACGAGGGTGACGACTGGGCGCAGCTCGCGCTCCAGGGCCCGCGGGCCTCGGCGATCCTCGCGCGCCTCACCCGCGTCGACCTCGCCGCCATCGGCACCTACCACTTCCGCGATGGGGAGGTCGCGGGCAAGCCCTGCATCGTGGCGAGGACCGGCTATACCGGCGAGGACGGCTTCGAGCTGTTCTGCCGGCCGGACGACGCGCTCGCCCTCTGGGACGCGCTCCTGACCGCCGGCGCCCCGGACGGGCTCGTCCCCTGCGGCCTGGGGGCGCGGGACACGTTGCGGACCGAGGTCAGGTACTGCCTCTACGGGAACGACATCGACGAGGGGACGACTCCGCTGGAGGCGGGGCTCGGCTGGATCGTGAAGCTCGGCAAGCCCGGCGGCTTCCTCGGGAGCGAGGCGCTCGCCCGGCAGAAGGCCGAGGGAGTCTCGCGCAAGCTCGTCGGCTTCACCCTGACCGACCGCGGCATCCCCCGCCACGGCTACCCGGTGCTCCTAGACGGCCGGAAGGTCTCGGAGGTCCGCAGCGGCACGATGTCGCCGACGCTGAAGATCCCGATTGGCCTCTGCTATCTGCCGGCCGACCGGGCCGCCGTCGGGCAGCCGTTCGCGATCGAGATCCGCGGCCGGCCGGTCCCCGCCAAGGTCGTCCCCACGCCGTTCTACAAGCGGCCTTCCGTTTGACACCCGACTCCGGCGCGGCTATGACGCCCGGACCACTCCCCAAGGAGGAATGAGAAGCCCATGGCGTCTTACCCCGAGGAGCTCAAGTACACGAAAGACCACGAGTGGGCGCGCGCCAGCGGCTCGCGGGTCACGGTGGGGATCACCGAGCACGCCCAGGAGCAGCTCGGCGAGGTCGTCTACGTGGAGCTGCCGAAGGTCGGCGAGACCGTGACGAAGGGGGAGCCCTTCGGCGTCGTCGAGTCGACCAAGGCCGTGAGCGAGCTTTTCTCGCCGGTCTCCGGCAAGGTCGTCGAGGTGAACGATCCGCTCACCGACAGCCCTGCGACGATCAACGAGGATCCGTACGAGGAGGGCTGGATGATCCAGGTGGAGGCTACCCAGCCGGGCGACCTGGAGGATCTCATGAACGCGAAGGCGTACGTCGAGTTCATCGAGGAAGAGGCAGAGTAGGCGCCGCCCGCGGCCGTGCGCTACCTCCCGCACACCGAGGCGGACATCCGGCGGCTCCTCGGCGCCGTCGGGGCGCCTTCGCTCGACGCGCTCTTCTCGAGCATCCCCGAGCCGCTGCGCCTCTCCCGGCCGCTCGAGCTCCCGCCGGCCGCCGACGAGCGCGCGCTCCTCGGCGAGCTGTCGGCGCTCGCCGAGAAGAACCTCCGCGTCCCCCCGGAGCGGGTCTTCCTCGGCGCGGGGGCCTACCCGCACCACGTCCCCGTGGCGGTCGATCAGCTCCTGCTCCGCAGCGAGTTCTACACCGCCTACACCCCCTATCAGCCCGAGTTGGCGCAGGGGACCCTCCAGGCCATCTTCGAGTTCCAGACCTTCGTCTGCCTCCTCACCGGCCTGCCCGTCGCAAACGCCTCGATGTACGACGGCGCGACGGCCTGCGCCGAGGCGGCGCTGCTCGCCCTGCGGCTGCGGCGCGGCCGGAAGAAGATCGTCGTCTCGCGGGCGCTCCATCCGGCCTGGCGCGCGACGATGCGGACCTACCTCGCCGCCACCGGGAGCGAGATCGTCGAGGTGCCCTACGACGGCCGGACCGGCCGGACCGACGGCGCCGCCCTCGCGGCCGCCGCCGACGCGAGGACCGCGCTCGTCCTCGTGGGCAGCCCGAACTACTTCGGGGTCGTCGAGGACGTGCGCGAGGCGGCCGCGGCCGCCCGGCAGGCTGGGGCCCTCCTCGCCGTCGGCGTCGCCGAGGCCCTCTCGCTCGGGCTGCTCGCGCCGCCCGGCGAGCTGGGCGCCGATCTCGCGGTGGGCGAATTCGGGAGCTTCGGCGGAGCGGTCAGCTTCGGCGGTCCGGGCGTCGGCTTCTTCGCCGCCCGCGAGGAGCACCTGCGCCAGATCCCCGGCCGGCTCTGCGGCGAGACGGTCGACGCCGAAGGGCGGCGCGCCTACGTCCTCACGCTCGCCACCCGCGAGCAGCACATCCGGCGGGCGTCCGCGACCTCGAACATCTGTACCAACCACGCGCTCGGCGCGCTCGCCGCGACGATCCACCTCGGGCTGCTCGGCAAGTCGGGCCTGCGCTCGCTCGCGCTGCTCAACTACCGGCGAGCCCGCTACGCGCGGCAGAGGATCGGCCGGGCGCGCTTCTCGGGCCCGGTGTTCAACGAGTTCGTGATCGAGGCGGACGCCGCCGTGGCCGCCCGCGCGCGGGCCGCGGGCTTCGTCGCGGGGCTGCCGCTCGGCCGCGACTACCCGGAGCTCTCCGGGGCGCTGCTCACCTGCGTGACCGAGCTGCACGAGAAGACGGCGATCGACGCGCTCGCGAAGGTGCTGTAGGAGGCTAATGTCCAATGGGTGCCGTCGCGAGACAGCCGAGACCGAGGCGAGACGGGCGCCCGAGGAGTGAGCCGCGGAGACGTACTCTTTGCAGTACGTTCTGCAGCGAAGCGACGAGGCCGCGCGTCGCAGCGAAGGGTTCGGCTTTCGCAGCAGGCAGCCATTTCACACCAGCCTCCTAGATGAAGCCCTTCCCCGACACCTCGCCCGGCGCCTCCGGGCTCGCCCTGCGCGAGGGGCTCCTCTTCGGGCGCGGCAGCCCGGGCCGGCGCGGGACCGACCTGCCCGCGGCGGGCGTCCCCGAGGCGGAGCCGGCCGCGGAGCTCCCGGCCGAGCTCCTGCGCGCGGAGATCGACGGCCTGCCGGAGCTCTCCGAGCCCGAGGTCGTCCGTCACTTCGTCCGCCTCTCTCAGTGGAATTACGCCATCGACAGCGGTCCCTACCCGCTCGGCTCGTGCACGATGAAGTACAACCCGAAGTCGGCGGAGGCCGCGGCGCGGCTCCCCGGCTTCGCCGCCGCCCATCCGCTGTTGCCGGAGGAGGACTGCCAGGGCGCGCTCGCCCTCGGCTTCGCCCTGGAGCGGGCGCTCTGCGAGATCACCGGCCTCGCCGCGGCGACGCTCCAGCCGGCGGCCGGCGCCCACGGCGAGCTGTGCGGGATGCTGATGGTCCGCGCCTACCACGTGGCGCGCGGCAACCCGCGCAAGAAGGTCCTCGTTCCCGACAGCGCGCACGGGACAAACCCCGCGACGGCGACCCTCGCGGGCTACCAGGCGGTCGAGATCGCGAGCGGACCCGACGGGGTCGTCACGCCGGCGGCCATCGCCGGGGCGCTCGACGAGGACGTGGCCGCGCTCATGCTCACGAACCCGAACACCCTCGGGATCTTCGAGCGCAACGTCCGCGAGATCGCCACGTTGCTGCACGAGAAGGGCGCCCTCCTCTACAACGACGGCGCGAACCTGAACGCGCTCGCTGGCGTCGCCCGCCCCGGGGACATGGGCGTCGACGTGATGCACATCAACCTCCACAAGACCTTCGGCACGCCCCACGGCGGCGGCGGCCCGGGGAGCGGCCCGGTCGCGGTCGCCCTCCCGCTCGTCCCCTTCCTGCCGGTCCCGACGATCCGCCGGGCGGGCGACGGCTTCGCGCTCGACTTCGACCGGCCGCAATCCATCGGCAGGCTCCGGACGTTCTGGGGCAACTTCGGGATGTGGGTGCGCGCCTACGCGCTCCTGCGCGAGTGGGGGCCGGACGGCCTCCGCCGCGCCGCGCAGCTCGCGGTCCTGAACGCGAACTACCTGCGGCAGCTCCTGTCGCCGGCCTACCACCTGCCCTATTCCGCCCCGACGCTCCACGAGGTCGTCTTCTCCGACAAGCTCCAGAAGGCGCACGGCGTCTCCGCCCTCGACGTCGCCAAGCGGCTCATCGACCACGGCTTCCACCCGCCGACGATCTACTTCCCGCTCGTCGTCTCCGGCGCGCTCATGCTCGAGCCGACCGAGACGGAGAGCCCGGAGACGGTCGAGGCGCTCGCCGCCGCGCTCCTCGCCATCGCCGCGGAGGCCGCCGAGGACCCCGCCGCGCTGCACGCCGCCCCGACGCGCACGCTCGTCCGCCGCGTGGACGAGGTCCGCGCCGCCCGCAAACCCGTCCTGCGGTGGCACCCGAAGCCGCGCTGAGCGACTCGAAAATGGCGCTGCTCTCCGCATACAACCAGTTCGTTCGCAAGGATCTCCTGCGCTGCGGGGTGCTCTCGAAGACCACGGCGCTCGCCGGCACCGAGATCCACTACTACGAGGCCCCCGGCGATCCGTCGGTCTTCCCCACCGTCCTCGTCCACGGGTTCGGCGACTCGGCCAACACCTGGTACCAGGTGATCGGTCCGCTCGCCCGCGCCCTCGGCCGGGTCTACGCCCTCGACCTGCCCGGGGCGGGCTTCTCGAAGGTGCCGCCGGGCCAGGATCATCCGACCCTCGTCGACTGCGGGCTCGCGCTGACCCGGTTCTTGGACGAGGTAGTCCGGGATCCCTGCCTGCTCGTCGGCCAGTCTCTCGGCGGCGCCCTCGTCCTGCGCGTCGCGAGCCTCCACGCCCACCCGCTCGCCGGCGTGGCCGCGATCGCTCCGGCCGGCGCGCCCTTCACGACCGAGCAGATGGCCGATCTCCGCGCCGCCTTCGCCGTCCCCGACCGCGCCGCCGGCCGCGCCCTGCTCGGCCGCATTTTCACCGCCGTCCCCTGGACGCTCAAGCTCGTCGAGCGCGACCTGCGCGCGCTCTGGCGCAGCCCGCCGGTGAAGAAGCTCCTCGAATCGATGACCCAGGACGACTACCTGCGGCCGGAGGAGCTCTCCGCGATCGACGCGCCGGCCCTCGTCCTCTGGGGCACCGAGGAGCGGCTCCTCCCCCAGGCCTTCCTCGACTACTACCGCGCCCACCTCCCCAACGCCCGCGTCGAGGTCGTCCGCGGCTGGGGTCACGCCCCGCAGATGGAGCGGCCCGGCGAGCTGCTCCACCGGCTCGTCGACTTCGGCCGGACGCTCTCCGTCCCGGCCAAGGCGGCGCCGGGCGCGCGGCGCGTGCTAGGATGATCCACCCACCATGCTCTCTCCGACCCCCGGCGCCGCCCCGCCTCCGCTCCGTCCCGATTCCGTCACCGCCCGCTTCCCGCCGGGCGGTCGCGGCCGCGCCTTTGCCGCCGCGAGCGAGGCCGAATGGAACGACTGGCGTTGGCAGCAGCGAAACCGCCTGACCAGCATCGACGCGCTCGAGCGGGCCGTCACGGTCACGCCCGACGAGCGCCGGGCGTTCGCCGAATCCAACGCGATGTTCCACATGGGCATCACGCCGTACTACGCGGCGCTGATGGACCCCGAGGACCCCGCCTGCCCCGTCCGCCGCCAGGCCGTCCCGAGCCTCGGCGAGCTGACCCTCACCCCCGCGGACATGCTCGACCCGCTCGCCGAGGAGCGGGACATGCCGGTGCCCGGCATCACCCACCGCTACCCCGACCGCGTCCTCTTCTACACGACCCACAACTGTCCGGTCTATTGCCGCCACTGCACGCGCAAGCGCAAGGTCGCCGATCCGACGAGCGCCGCCGCCCGCGCCCAGATCGAGGGCGGGCTCGCCTACATCGCCGCCCACCCGGAGGTCCGGGACATCGTGGTGAGCGGCGGCGACCCGCTCTCGCTCTCGGACGAGAGGCTCGACGAGCTGCTCGGGAGGTTGCGGGCCATCCCGCACGTCGAGGTCCTCCGGCTCGGGACGCGCAACCTCGTGACCCTGCCGCAGCGGGTGACGGAGGATCTCCTGAAGATCGTCCGCCGGTACCACCCGGTCTTCGTCAACACGCACTTCAATCACCCGAAGGAGTGCACGCGCGAGGCGTTCGAGGCGTGCCGGCGGGTCGCCGACGCCGGCTGCCCCATCGGCAACCAGATGGTCCTGCTCAAGGGCGTCAACGACGACCCGCAGATCGTCAAGGAGCTGAACCAGAAGCTCCTCCTGATGCGCGTCCGCCCCTACTACATCTACCAGTGCGACCTCGCGCAGGGGATCAGCCACTTCCGCACGCCGGTCGAGGTCGGCCTCCGCATCATCGAGGCGCTGCGGGGCCACACCTCCGGCCTCGCCGTCCCCCACTTCGTGATCGACGCGCCGAACGGCGGCGGCAAGGTCCCGCTCATGCCCGAGTACGTGGTCGCGCACGAGGGCAAGACCTGGACGCTGCGCAACTACGCCGGCAAGCAGTTCGTCTACGAGGAGCCCTGACCCATGACGGCGCTCGACGTCAAGGACGTGATGACCCGCGATCCGCGGACGGTCCCCTCGACCGCGACGGTGTTCGACGTGTACGAGGCGATGGTCGCCGGCCCGTTCCACCACCTCCCCGTCGTCGAGGGGCGGCTGCCCGTGGGCATCGTCTCGGACCGCGATGTCTTCCAACACATGCCCTCCCTCTCTCCCGCTCGGATCGATCCGCAGGCCCACGGCGAGTTCATGCGCCGCCGGGTGGTCGACGTGATGACCGCCAATCCGTTCACCGTCCCCGAGGACGAGTCGCTGGAGACCGCGATCACCCTGATGACCGTCAACAACTTCAACGCGGTGCTCGTCGTGGACGGGCAGCAGGCCCTGACCGGCATCGTGACGACGTTCGACATCTCGATGACGCTCCTCAAGATCCTGCGCGGCGAGATCGCGGCGGGGAAGTAGCGCGCGAGGATTGGCGCCAGAGAGCGGCTCGGCCGGGCCGCTCCGCTACCCCTGCCCGACGCCCTGAACGTCATCGGGCACGCGGCCTCGGGAACGTCGCCCGGGAGGGGAGCGGGTGCGGGAGCGATAGTCAGCCCGGTCGACTTCGTCCACGGCCCTCTCCCCCGGCTGCCTCCACCCGGCTGCCTCCACCTTGACCCGGTCCCGTCCAGCCTTCTATCTTGCCGCCGCCCGGTGCGCCTGCTCCCCTCCAGTCTCCTCGCGCTCATCGCGGCCGGGCTCGCCTGCGGCTCGGCCCCGCTGCCCCCGCCCGCCCTCGACCGCTTCCACTTCCCGATGGGGCTCGCCGTCGACACGCCTTACTCCCTCGACGGTGGGACGGGGCGGGCGCACTGGCTCTACGTCAACGCGAACAGCGACTTCGACCTCGCGACGCAGGAAGGGCTCGCGGTCGCGGTGAACCTCGACGGTTACGGGCCGCCCGCGACGGGCCTCGTGCCGCCCGCGCTCGCCGAGACGCTCCGCACGGACGGCGGGAGCTGGGATGGCACGCCGCTCGTCTTCCCCGATTACGCCGACGCCGGGACGGTGAACCTCGACACCGGCTGGGTCTACGTCGACTCGCTGGGCGGCGAGCTGCGGCTCGCCCCGACCTCGGCGGGCGGCGAGCGGATCCTCATGCCCTCGCGCAACGAGAACCGGCTCGCCTACATCGACGTGGACGGCGGCACGCTCTCCTGCGTCGGGGCGGAGCGCAGCCGCAACTGCGACCAGGACACCTCCTCCCCGAAGCTCCAGGTCATCGCGGGCAACGGAGCGAACCAGATCCTCGACGCCTTCGCCGTCAGTCCGCCCATCCAGGCGACGGACCCGGGCGGCGGCCTCGGCCCGCCCGAGGTCTTCGTCGGCAACCTGCGCAACCTGCCGACGGGGCTCGCGGGCATGTACGGCATGAGCGGCTACGGCATGGGCTATGGTACCGGCTACGGCGCGGGGACCGGGTCGTACGGCACTGGCTACAACCCGTACCTCGGGCTGGGTTACGGCATCAACGAAGTCGTCGCGAGCTACGTCGTCCGGGCGAGCGTGGACGACCCGACCTGCCTGACCGCGGAGCCCATCGGGCCCATCCCGGCGGCCGGCGTCGTCGCGATGCCCGCCCCCGAGGGCGTGTTCGTCGCGGCGACCGGCCGATTCCAGGGGCAGGCTCCGGCGAACGTGCGCGTCCTCACCCTCGGCCCGCCGTCCTGCCCGGGACCGCCCGCGCTCCCCGGGCAGATGGGCGTGGACGCGACGCCGCCCACGGCGGGCATCGACCTGTCGGCCATCGTGCAGGGGTACGACGGCCGCGCGGTGGCGCTCTCCTCGGCCGGCGACCGGCTCTTCGCCCTGTCGCTCTCCCCGGACGCGATCGTCGTGTTGCGCATCGACGGCGTCCGCGACGGGGAGCTGCTCATCCACCCGTCGTCGGCGGCTCCGCTCCCGTCGGGGCCGACGGAGATGGCGGTCATCCCGCGGGTGGGGCCGGACGGCGCCCGGATCGGCGACCTCGTCGCCGTGACATGTCCCGGGACCAACGTCCTCGCCTTCTACGACGACGAGATCGGCGCGGTGACCGCGGCCCTGCCCGGGGTGGGCGACGAGCCCTTCGCGATCGCGACCGCGGCCCGTACGCTCGGGAGCGGCCCAGGGGCGGTCACCCTGCCCGGCGTGCGGCTGTTCATCACCGCGTTCGGGTCGGGGCAGATCGCGGTGGTCGACGTTCCGGACCCGCTCGACCCGACGACCGCGGCGACGATCGCGTTCCTGGGGACGCCCGAGGACACGACCGCGAACCCGCTGAACCCGCTGACGAGCAGCCTGTTCGCCATGCCGTACGGCTATTACGGCGGCATGCCAGGGGGGATCTAGGAGGCTAATGTCCAATGGGTGCCGTCGCGAGAAAGCCGAGACCGAGGCGAGACGGGCGCCCGAGGAGTGAAGAGCGGAAACGTACTCTTTGTAGTACGTTGAGCAGCGAAGCGACGAGGCCGCCCGTCGCAGCGAAGGGATCGACTTTCGCAGTAGGCGGCCATGGGACGTTAGCCTCCTAGACCATGCCCGCCCAGCGCCGCCCGCTCCGCCTCGCCCTCGCCCTCGCCGCACTCTCCTGCTGCGGCCCGAGCATCAATCCCCCGGAGGGGCTGCTCGCCACGCCGGCCGGGCTCGCGCTGTCGGGGACGACGCTCCTCCTCTCGAACCAGGACAACGACGAGCTGCGGGCCTGGCGGTCGCGGGCGCTCGCGTTCGTCCCGAGCCCGATCGCCGTCTTCCCGCTCTCCATCCCCACGGTGCGGCGGCCGGGGCCGATGTGCGCGGACGCCCGGCAGGCGTACGTGGCCTCGACGATCGATCCGACCCTGGGCGTGGTGGACGCGATGGACGACCCGGCGAGCTACCGGCCGGCGTCGGGCCTGCGGGAGCTGGGCGAGGTGGCCTTGCCCGGAATCGCGACCGCGCTCGTCTGCGCGCCTTCCCCGGAGGCGGTCACGACCCGGCAGGTCACGGTCTCCGGAAGCCCCGCGGCCTACCGCGCGGCGCTCGCGGGCGACGTGCTCACGGCCGAGAGCGGCGACGGCCGCGTCGCCGACGGCGGGCCCGACGAGCAACACGCGATCGCCGCACTTCCGGCCGCGGCCATCACCGCGCTCAGCCGCCCCGACGCCCCGACGGCGTTCTACGAGATCGAGAACGACATCACGGGCGCGGCCTGCCCGGACGCCGGGTTCGTCGAGAGGTGCGCGCCCGGCGCCGACGCCTCGGTCTGCCCGGGACCGTCGGCGTTCTGCCCCTCCGTCGCCCCGCTCCTCACCCTGCCGCCGCAGCCGGCCCGGTGCGACCCGTCGGGCCCGCCGCTCTCCGTCGGCTTCGACATCGCCGGCAGCGGCCCCGGGACCGAGAACCTCGGCCTACCGACCATCGAGCCGGTCAGCGCGAACCTCATGATGGCCGGCGACCGCCACTCCTCGTGCGTGGCCCGGGTGGATCTCTCCGAGGGGAGCGTGACGTGGGTGCCGGCGAGCACGGCGACCACCGCGGTGGCCGCGCTCCCCTATCTGCCGGGGAGCTGCCAGCCCGGCGGGACCGTCTTCGCCGCCGCGCTCGACTCGGAGAACTGCGAGCGGCGGGGCCCGCCGCCCCTGGGCGGATACTTCAACTGCAACGGGGTCGTCTTCTTCCAGCCCACCAACGGGATCTGGGATCAGGACCCCGCGCACGAGCGGCTGCCGGCGCCGCTTCCCTACCCGTTCCAGATGTCGCCCGACCGGCTCTTGCCGCCGGTGGAGGTGGGCGGAATCGTCACCGCGCTCGCCTTCACCGGAGCGAACCTCCAAGTCTCGCAGTTCTCGACGGTGCTCTCCACCCCGGTGCCGATCCAGATGGCGCTGATCGCCGGGACCGCGAACGGCGACCTCTTCTTCATCGACCTCGGCGTGGGCTGGAAGGGCGGCGGGACGGGGCAGGTGGACGGCGGCTTCCCGTGTCCTCCCGCCTACCTCGCGCCGCGCCTCCTCGACGAGAACGACTACCTCCCGAACCCGACGCTGCCCGCCATCCAGAACGTCGCGGCGACCGACGGGACCGGGACGGCGATCGAAGGGTTCGGACAGAACAGCGACCAGCCGGTGACCGCGTCGGGGGCTGCGCTGTCTTCGAGCGACCGGCTCGGAGCGCCGCTGCCCTCCGGAGCCACCTGCTGGGGCGCGAGCGGCTTCGACGTCTGCCTGACCGCCGGGATGGTCCAGCATGGCGTCGCGCGGAACGAGAGCTTCACGGTGACCTATCAGGGGCCCGTCGGCGGGCCGCTCGGGGCGCTCACCGCCGCGCCCGGGACGGTGAGCGGCGCGACGCTCACGCCGGCCGCCGGCGGCGACCTGACGGCGTACCTCGGGGGGCTCCTGCCAGCCCAGCAGGCCAACCTGATCGTGTCGATGGCCTCGTGCGGGGACTACCTGCTGTCGGCGGTCGAACCGGATTCGCTCTCGCTCGCCGCGATCCCGGGCGGCGCCCCGCTCTCCTGCGCGCAGGGCGCCGTGACCTTCTCGGTGCTCGCGGGGGGCGCGAAGCCGTACACCGTCGTGGGGAGCGCGAGCGGCTTCACCGGCCTCTGGCCCGCGGACGGGTCGCTCCACCTCGTGAAGACCGGCCGCTGGCAGTATCCCGCCGATCTGATCGCGATGGGCAAGGGCGCCGAGCAGCTCGTCGACCTCGTCTTCGGGCCCCAACCCACATCCGCGGCGCCCGGCAGCACCCTCTCGGTCCCACGGCCGGAAGACTACGACGCCCTCGACTCCTCGTTCGGCCTCGCCGTGCGCGGCCGCCCCGGCGGCGCGGCGGCCAACGCCGGGACGCCGGACGGCGGGACCACCGTGATCACGCGAGGCGCCTCGGTCACCTTCTCGGTCACGAACGGGGTGCAGGCTCTCTCCGTAAACCCCGAGGACGGTTCGGCGCTCATCGATTCGATGGCGAGCTACGAGGACCCGGGCGGCCTCCACCACGTCTTCGCCTCCTACCGGGGCAACAACGCGCTCGTGGACATGAACCCGAACGCGGCCACGGTCACCTCGCTCGTCGAAGAGCACTGATCGATGCCCCCCGGGAGGCAGGGCCCCCGGACAAAGAGCTCGTGAATCAATCCCGGAACGAGCCAGGCCGTCGAGGCCATGTCCCCGACGCGAGCCACGGCAACGAGGCCGACTCTCTGGGGTATGCCGCAGTTGGCGGATCCCCATCTTCGATGGGGCCCCAGAAGCCAGGGCCTCGGTCAACCCGTCTTCTTCACGGTACGGCGTCGCGAGGCGTTTTTCGACCGCGAGCCGAGAAGGGCAAGCGAGAGCGACGACCGACGAGGCGTGCTCAAGCACGCCGCAGGAGGAAAGAGCGTGCACACCCCCCATGTCGTTGTAGGGGTGGCAAGCCCCCCCTTCGGGAGGCGCGGGATCGGACGCCGCAGCAGCCGGACCGTGAATAAGACGGGGTGAGGACCGCAGCGACCGAGCAACGAAGTCGATGCGCCCTTATCGACGGATCAGGGCGCTCACGTTGCGGTTGAGTTGAGGGGGCAGGTCTGATAGAGGTCAGCTGCTATGGAACCTCCGAATGTGATTCGTCCCGTCCGCAAGATTCCGGTCTCGGACAAACTTTGGGAATGCTTCGATCTCATGGCCCGTGAGATGGGCGGCGACCGCGAAGGGCTCGTCAACCAGGCCCTCTTCACCTTCGCGCGGCTCAACGGCTACCTCACCCCCGGCTCCCTCGGCGCCGTCGAGCCGAAGCAGGCCGCCCCGGCGCCGGTCCACGCGCCCGCCGAGGCCGCGCCTTCACCGCCCGCGCGGCGCGAGGTCGAGGCCGCGCCGCCGCCTCCGCCCAAGCACGCGACGCTGCCCCCGGCGCCCCCCGCGGCGCATCGGAAGCCCCCGACATTCGAGGCCGCGCCGCGCCGTACGCCGGCCGAACCGCCGCCGCCGCCGCGGATCGTCGTCGAACCGCCGGCGCCTGACGGCGACGAGGACGCGCGGCGCGAGGTCGCCGAGCGTGTCCTCGAGACCGCCGACGCCCTCACGCGGGACCGGCAGCACCGGCACGAGGAGATCCCGGGGCCGGAGGCGGCCGGAGCCGTCGTCGAGGAGGAGGCCGCGGGTCTCTGTCTCATGGCCGAAGACGGCAAACTCGACAAGGTGGTGAAGGACCGGTTCATCATCGGCCGCGGGAAGCACTGCGACCTGGTGATCAACTCGGGCAAGGTCTCGCGCGAGCACGCCGCGATCACGAAGGAGGGGGCCGAGTACTTCATCGAGGATCTCGGCTCGTCCAATGGCACCTGGTACAACAAGCAGCGGATCCGCCGCCGGAAGATCGAGGACGGGGACGAGTTCTTCATCTGCTCCGAGAAGGTGAAGTGCGTCTTCCGCTGAACGACCACGCCCGCCGGTCGCCGACGGAGCGTGAATGAGCCCGCGCCTGCTGCCCGTCGCGGCCGCCGGTTCCGTTCTCGGGGCCGCGGTCGTCCTCGACCTCCGCTGGCGGCGCATCCCAGACTGGCTCACGCTCCCGTCGCTCGTGGTCGCGCTCGCCGGGCGGGCCGTGAGCGAAGGGGGCGCGGGGCTGGCCCGGGCCGCGCTCGGCGCGCTCTTCGCAGCGGCCATCGCCGCCCCGCTCGCGGCCTGGGGAGGCGTCGGGTGGGACGACGGGAAGCTCTTGGCCGCCGTCGGAGCACTCTTCGGGTGGCCGTGGATCGCCGGCGCACTGTTCGCGGTCTCGCTCTGCGGCGCGATCGAGGCGGCGGTCGCGCTCGCGGTAGCCAAGGCCCGCGCTCGCCGGCCGGCGCCCATCCCCTATTCGGTCGCGATCGCGGCGGGCTCGACCCTCGCGGCCTTCTTGCCGATGTTTCACTGATTGCTAGAGAGGTAGGCGACCATGCGGATTCGAAACGGCGCGGCGGCGGTGGCGATCGTCGTGGCTCCTCTCCTCATGGCATCCCGCTGGGGGAACTCCACCAAGCTGGACGCCGACAGCGCGACCGCCCTCGAGGTCCCGGTGGGATCGAGCCGGGTGATCCAGGTGCCCGGCCTCTCGAAGATCGCCGTCGGCGATCCCTCGGTGGCCGCCGTGAGGGCCGTGGGCAACAACCAGGTGCTGGTCATCGGCTCCTCGGAGGGGCGGACCACCCTGATGATCTGGAAGAGCAACGGCCAGCGGGTGACCTACTCCGTGGTCGTCCACAAGGTCGATCCGAACGAGATCGTCAACGAGATCAAGGAGCTTTTGGGCGACCGCGAAGGGATCAACGTCCGTGTGGTGGGCGACCACATCTACATCGAGGGCAGCGCCTACACGCAGGAGGACTACGACCGCGTCCAGTCGATCCTGGACATCTACCCGAACGTCCGCAACTTCGTCCGCATCTCCCCCAACGCCAAGCGGCTGGTCGCGAACAACCTGAACGCCCAGTTCCAGCGGGCGGGGATGAAGAACGTCGTCGCGCGGGTCGTGGGCAGCACGATCTTCCTCGAAGGCTCGGTGGAATCCGACAACGACCTCAAGCGGGCGAACCTCATCACCGCCGCCCTCGGCGAGAAGGTCGAGAATCTCCTGACCGTCGGGATCAAGAAGATGATCATGGCCGACGTGGAGTTCGTCGAGATCAGCCGGTCGAACAACACCAAGCTCGGCTTCCACTGGCCGTTCGACCTCACCGGACAGGAATCCTTGCAGTTCAACCAGATCGGCATCGTGGGCATGCCCTCCTCGACCAACTTCCAGATCATCTCCGGCCCCTTCCTGAGCCAGTTCACCATCGACGACCTGCTCAACGAAGGGTACGCGCGGCTGCTCGCCCAGCCCAAGCTGGTCTGCGCGTCGGGAGAGAAGGCGGAGTTCCTCGCCGGCGGCGAGATCCCCATCCCGGAGGTCACCATGGGGACGGCGATGGTCGAGTACAAGGACTACGGCGTCATCCTGAAGCTCCAGCCTACCGCCGACGCCCAGGGCAACATCCGGATGGCGCTGGAGGGCGAGGTGAGCCAGGTCGACTGGTCCAACGCCGTCACGTTCAGCGGCTATTCCTTGCCTGCCTTCAAGGTCCGGCGCTTCCGCTCCAACGTCGGGGTCAAGCACGGCGAGGCGATCGTCCTCTCCGGCCTGTTCTTGAACGAGCAGGAGAAGGACGTCGCGAAGATGCCGCCGTTCGCGTACATCCCGATCATCGGCGTCCTCTTCAAGGACTACACCTTCACCGGCGCGAAGCAGGAGTTGATCATCTGGGTCAAACCCTACATCGTGACGCCGGACAGCGACCGGGTGGTCCGGATGATCCGGGACATGGAGCAGCGCTACCGCCAGGCCGCGGACGAGGTCTACTTCGACGCCCTCGATCTCCTGGAGTAACCCCCGGACCGCATGATCCAGCTCACCATCGCCGAGAGGGGTGGTCCGGCCCGCCGCCTCCAGTTCGACAAGTCCGAGATCGTCATCGGGCGCGTCGACCAGAACGACGTCGTCCTGCCGAAGGGGAACGTCTCCAAGCAGCACGGCAAGCTCGTGCAGCGGGACGGCCGGCTCGTCCTCGTCGATCTCCGATCGACCAACGGGACGTTCGTCAACGGGAAGAAGATCGCCGCCCCCCAGGTGGTCAAGGGCGGGGACCGGATCGGCATCGGCGACTACCTCATCACGGCCGAGGTCGCGCCGGACGAGCCGCCGGTCGAGGAGGAGGGCGCTCCCGAGGAGGCAGCTCCCGAAGCGGCGGTCGAAGACGGGTGGGACCACGAGGAGCCCGCCGGCGAGGCCGAGGAGCCGTTCGCCCCGGCGGTCGAGGAGGAGCCCCCGCCGCCGCCGCGTCCCGCTCCGCCGAGGAGGCCGCCGCCCCGCGACCCGCCCCCACCGCCCAGGGTCGCCGCGGTCCCGCGGCCCGCCGAGGAGGCCCCGGCCATCCCGCCGCCGCCGCCGCGCCGCCCGATGTCCTCCAAGAGCCAGGTGCCGCCGGCGCTGCTCGCGCGGGCCAAGCTCCAGAAGGAGATCCACGACGGCTTGATCGAGTACCTCGACCTGAGGCGCCTCGACATCGACAAGCTCGGGGACGAGGAGCTCTGGAACAAGACCGAGAAGGCCATCCGCGACATCATCGCCCAGATGGACGCGGATGGGACGTTCCCGACCGCCATCGACCGGGAGGAGCTGGTCCGCGACGTCCTCAACGAAGCGCTCGGCCTCGGCCCTCTGGAGAGTCTGCTCGCCGACGACGAGGTCTCCGAGATCATGGTGAACCACGCCCAGCAGGTCTACATCGAGCGCAAGGGCAAGCTCACCCTCTCGGACAAGATCTTCAGCAGCAACGCCGCGGTCATGGGGGTCATCGAACGAATCGTGGCCCCGATCGGCCGCCGGATCGACGAGTCGTCGCCGCTCGTGGACGCCCGCCTCAAGGACGGGTCCCGCGTCAACGCGATCATCCCCCCGCTCGCGCTCAAGGGGCCTTCCATCACCATCCGGAAGTTCACGCGCGAGAAGCTCACCATCCAGGACCTCGTCAAGTTCAAGAGCCTGACGGCGCCGATGGCGGAGTTCATGGAGATGTGCGTGAAGGCCCGGCGCAACATCATCATCAGCGGCGGCACGGGCTCCGGGAAGACGACGCTCCTCAATGTCTGCTCGGCCTTCATCCCCGACGACGAGCGGATCGTCACCGTCGAGGACGCCGCCGAGCTGCAGCTCAGCCAGGACCACTGGATCCAGCTCGAGAGCCGGCCGGCGAACCTCGAGGGCAAGGGGCAGGTCACCATCCGCGACCTCGTCAAGAACTGCCTGCGCATGCGCCCCGACCGGATCGTCATCGGCGAGTGCCGCGGCGGCGAGGCCCTGGACATGCTGCAGGCCATGAACACGGGCCACGACGGATCGCTCACCACCCTCCACGCGAACACGCCGCGCGACGCGCTCGCCCGCCTGGAGACCCTCGTCCTGATGAGCGGCATGGATCTGCCGATCAAGGCCATCCGCGAGCAGATCGCCTCCGCGGTCAACATCATCATCCAGCAGACGCGCTTCGGCGACGGTTCGCGCCGGATCACGGCGATCACCGAGGTCTCGGGCATGGAGGTCGACGTCATCACCCTCCAGGACATCTTCACCTTCAAGCAGGAGGGCTTCGACGAGAAGACCGGCAAGGTGAAGGGCCGCTACATCGCGTCGGGCTTCGTGCCCCGGTTCTACGAGGACCTGCAGCGCCGCGGCCTCCCGGTCGACATGAACATCTTCCGCGAGGAGTGACGCTTGCCCGGCGCCCCCGCCCGCTGGAGCCTCGAGATCCTCGGCCCCGACGGCCGGCGCCGCACCGTGCCCGTCACCCGAGAGCTGACCGTCGGCCGCGAGCGGGACGTCACCCTGCGGCTCGACGACTCCTCGGTCTCCCGTCACCACGCCCGCTTCTTCTTCGACGAGGCGGGGGCCTTCTGGGTCGAGGACCAGGGCAGCGGCAATGGCGTGGTGATCGGCGGGGAGCGGATCCCGGAGGCCACGGAGCTGCGCGGGGGCGACACGGTCTCCCTCGGCGCCTTCACGCTCACCATCCGCGACGCGGGCAAGCCCAAGGGGCCCGCGCCGAAGGAGCCGAAGGGGGCCAAGGCCGCCGCCGCCCCCGAGCCGGTGGCCGCCCCGAGGAAGGCGCCCGTGGGGCCGCCGCCGCCCTCCGGGTGCGCGCTGCGAGGCCGCTCCGGCCCCTTCAAGGACCGCGACTTCCCCCTCGTGAAACCCACCATGAAGGTCGGGCGAATCCAGGACGGAAACGACCTCGCGGTCCAGGACGACTCGGTCTCCCGCGAGCACGCCCGGTTCACCCGCGCCGGACGCGGCTACGTGCTGCGTGACCTCGGGAGCGCCAACGGCACGTCGGTCAACGGCGAGCGAATCGTCGATCGGCCGGTGCAGGGCGGCGACATCATCCGCTTCGGCACCGTGGAGTTCCAGTACTTTGGCCCCGCGCCGATGATCCACCAGCCGCTCGATCCACAGAAGAAGAAGCTGCTCGTCGGCGGCGCCGTCGGCCTGTTCGTCCTCCTCTTCGTCGTGGGCGCCGTGAAGCTGGTGGCCGCGAGCCGCGATCAGGCCGGGCCAGCCACGGTGGCGGCGCAGGACGACGTGGTCGCCGAGGCAGAACGGCGCGTCGGCATGGCCCAGGACGAGCGGCGCGACGAGCACTGGGAGCGGGCCCTCTCCGAGTACCAGGAGGCCATCAAGCTCGACCCGATCAACATGGAGGCCCGCAAGGGACTGAAGGAGGTCGAGCGCGAGATCCGGATGAAGCAGTACATCGACCGCGCCAAGCAGCGGATCGACGTCGGCCAAGAGGAGGACGGCGTCGACCTCTACCTCAAGGTCGAGCCGGCCAGCACCTACTATCCGCGCGCCCAGGCGGAGATCCAGCGGCTCGCCCTCCTCCTCGTCCGCCGTTACCTCGAACGCTGCCACGCCGCCGAGCACGCCGGGGACCAGGCGAGCATCGCCGACGCCTGCGGCCACTACCTGAACATCGTCTGCAACTGCCAGGTGGACGAGACGACCCTGAAGGCCGTGCGGGCGGCGGAGAAGAAGCTCGGCCCCAAGATCAAGGAGCCCTGGTCGTGCCCCCCGAGCTTCAAGGCCTGGAGCTGTCCCGGCCAGCAGACCGGAACGGACACGCTCGACACGCTCATCACCCGCAAGTACCCCGACGCGAAGACGGCCGAGAACGTGCGCATCTACGCCGCCGGCCAGGCGCGGGAGGCGCTCATCGGCCTGCGCAACCTCGCCGAGACGCCCGGCCGCGCCCACGACCCGCAGGTCGACAAGCTCGAGAACTCGATCGGCCTCGCGTTCGGCGCCTACACCGACGGCGCGTCGGCCCTGGCCAACGGCGACGTCCGCGCCGCGCGCAAGCAGTGGGACCTCCTCTTCGACTCCGACAAGCAGATCCTCCCCGCGGGCTACGAGAGCACCCTCGTGACCCAGGCGCGGGCGCAGCTCGCCTCCTACTACTACAAGCAGGGGCAGCTCGCCTTCCAGCAGGAGCGCTATCCCGAGGCCTTCCAGCAGTACGCGCAGGGCCAGCAGGTGCGACCGGGCGACAAGGACATCCAGCAGGGCTTCATCCAGCTCGAGGCCGTCGCCCAGGGCCTCGTCGCCAACGCCGGGAGCTGCGGCGACCTTCGCAAGGTCCTCTCGATGACCGTCTCCGACCCGCCGAGCTACAGCCACAAGGAGGCGATCCGGATCGGCAAAGAGCAGCACTGCAAGGGGTTTTGATTGCCGCCGAAGCTCGCGTTCGCGGGGATCGCCCAGCCCATCCTCCTGCTGCACGCCCTCGTCGCGTTCGCGCTCTGCGGCGCGGCGACTCATCATGTCGTGGTGGCCGCCGGATACCTGCGCGGCGCCTTTCGCGTCCGCCTCGCCCGCGTCTACGCCGTGGTCACGGCGGCTTGCTACGGCGCCGCCGTCGGCCTCGGGATGCTCGTCTACCCCATGTACCGCTACTTCGTCCGCGGCCTCTACTTCGACCGCCATGTCGTCTGGGCGAGCAACCTCTTCGACATCAAGGAGAACTACGCGGCCCTGGGCCTGCCCCTCGTCGCCGCCGTCCTCGTCCTCTCGCGCCGCTTCGATCCGCGGGAGGCGCCCGAGATGCGCCGCCCGTACCTCGTCCTCGTCTCGGCCGTCGCCGCCCTGGTCTGGTTCGTGGCCGTCTCGGGCCTCGTCATCACCCTCCAGCGGGGAGTGCCGGCGTGAAGCGCGAGCTGATCGCCGACTTCGCCGGCTCCTGCGCGGCGGCGACCGTCTTCGGCGCCGCCTTCCTGATCATGGGCCTCGTCCGCGCACCCCTCTTCTGGTACCACCCGCTCGATCGGGCGTTCGTCCTGGAGCTGCGGCCCCACGGCCTCGCCATGGACTTCTACGGCCGGACGCTCTACGCGACGATCGCCGCGGCGGTCGCGTTCTTCGCCGGCCGGGCCGCGGGCCGGCGGGTCGAAGCGCTCCCCTCGGACCGGATGTGGCTCTGGCTCGCGTACGCCCTCGCGTTCACCCTCCTCGCGATGGCCCTCATCGGCTACCAACTCTGGCCGCGCCCCCCGGCCCCGCTCCCCCTGCCGGCCTGGTACCATCCGTACTGAACCGTCGTGGCGCCCCCCTCGGCGGCGTGCTCGCCGAGGGGCGGACAAAGCCCCCACCGCCCCATGGATTGCGCTCGCCTTCGTGTGGCAGGCGGGACAGCGCCGGCGGAAGGCGGCATCCCCGGCGAGGAGGACAACGGCGGTCGCCGGCAAGACGGTGGGCGCCGCCCATCTGGCGGCGCGCGGAAGAAGAATGGCGGTCCATGGGAGGAGAATGGCGGTGCTCGGAAGGAGAATGGCGGTCTATGGGAGGAGAATGGCGGTTCATGGAAGGAGAATGGCGGCGATCGCGCGGCCGATGGCGGCCAAACGGGCCATCGCCCCGCCATCGCGAGCAGGAATGGCGGCGACGTGACGGACTTCCGCTCACTCATGGCGGCACATGGCGGCTGCATCGCCCATCATGGCGTCTGATGCTGCGATGAAACCGCCACTCGTGTCACCTCTGGCGCAGGCGTGGCGGTCGATGGCGGTTACATTCGGGATCTAATTGCATAGATTTGGAATAAGACCGCCATCTATGGCGGCACGGCCGCCAATATAGCGTCTATCGCCGCCATGTTCCCGACATGAACCGCCATACTGGTCGCATCAACCGCCATCCTCCCTCTGGTTCGCGTTGAATTGCGGAGATCGACCGACACGATGGCGCTAATGCGGCGGCTTCTGGCGGCAGGCAGCGCCACGCTTGCTCATAGGACCGCCCTTCTAGAGAACGATGGCGCCGGCAACGCCAGCAGCGCCGCCATCCTCGCGACGACCTCTTGGATCGTCCTCGCGAGCGCCCCCAACGTGGCGCTTTTCGATCGAGATCGACCGGTGCGCGTCGCCATCGTCCATAACTCCGCTCTGCTCAATCCGAACGGGTGCATAAGCCGCTATGCCCAAGGCCGATAGGTCTGCTGGCGTCGATGGGCGGTAGCCGCCCGGCGGGTGAGTTTTCGCTTGCCCGGAGATCTGGG